>JAATFH010000185.1 GCA_015655315.1 Terriglobales bacterium | reverse complement strand
TTCATACGCGTTCGTGTTCTGGATGATGAGCCACTGAAGTGCGTCTGGTCTCTGTGTCACGATGCGAAACCCCACCGGGCCGCCGTAATCTTGCACGAAAAGACCGAAACGATCGAAACCTTTCTGTTGGAGAAATTTCCCTGTCACTTCGGCAAGCTTGTCGAAGGTATAGGAGAACTTTGTCGGATCGGGCGCATCGCTGTTGCCGAAGCCGGGATAGTCGGGCGAGATGACGTGAAAGCGATCGGCCAGCGCGGGGATAAGATTGCGGTATTGGTGCGAAGAGGAGGGAAAGCCATGCAGCAGAACGAGCTTGGGACTGGCTGGATCACCGGCTTCGCGGTAGGCGATGTTCAATCCGTCAACGATTTCAGTTTTGTAAGTAACGGCTTTGTGCGTAACTGTTGGAGAGTAGTGCGTTTTCATAGGGTTTCCTTGGTGAGTGGTTTCCGGTAAGGAAAAGGCACGCCCTTTCCATCTGCGTCGCATCGGCTAGCGGCGATTGGAACCTGCATCTGAACGGCGTGGTCAGTAGTTAAAGAACTCAGATGATTCTTGCTCGCTTTCATTTATTCCCGCCACGCCCCATTGGATCACTATGGAGATAAGAAGTTACGACGTTTGTTTTGCTGGCAGTTATCAGAAAAAGTGATAGCTTCGAGGGTATGGAACTCCGCCATTTGCGATACTTCTGCGCCGTCGCCGAGCAGAAGAGTTTTACCCGCGCAGCCCGGCAACTACATGTTTCTCAGTCAGGAGTAAGCGGACAGGTCCGCGATCTGGAAAGGGAATTGGGCGTTACGTTATTGCGCCGGAATCAACGCGAGGTAGCGCTGACACCAGAGGGCGCAGTCTTTCTGCGCGAGGCGCGGGGAATACTTGAGCATTCAGAACGCGCCATTGACATGGTAGTCCGCGCCTCGCAGGGGCAATATGGAAAACTCACTGTTGGACTTTGCGGCCCTGCCACATCGCCTTTTCTTCCGCGCTTGATTCGTGAGTTCAGAAGACGCCAGCCTGGTGTCAATGTGGCGCTCAAGGATATAAGCCCGGCGCACCAGCCAGAAGCGTTGGCCAATCGGGAGATTGATATTGGTTTTACACGCAGCTTACCTGCGGCTTTTCAAAAGAGCCTCTGCAGCGAAGTGTTTTTCCGCGAGCCGATTGTTGCTGCGCTGCCTCAAGGACATTCGCTGGAGCGAGAACAAGCGATTCGGCTCGCACAGTTGGCGGCAGATCGTTTCATACTCTACTCACGCGAATGCGCGCCCGATCTTTTTGACGCAATCGTGGCTCTTTGCAAAAGAGCAAAGTTTTCCCCACGCATCGTGGACAGTCCCGGTTTGTGGCAGTCAGTGTTGACAATGGTTGAAGCAGGGGAGGGTGTAGCGCTGGTTCCGGGGTGCGTGCAGCATCTTCGCTCCCATGGCGTATCGTTCAAAGCTTTGCGTGATCGAGGCTGCCAGTCGGAGGTTATTCTGGCTTGGCGTGCTGACGACCCGGACGCAATCTGCGATGGCTTCCTCAATTTATTGCGCAAGAACCGCCTGGAAATCGAGCGGTCGATGCAATGTCCTTGAATGGTTTGAGGAGATAGCGATTCCTGTCAGACTTCCTTCACGCTCCGTTGCCCGAATTTTTATAGTGCAGCGAGCACACGCAGCGTTTACATATTGGATCTTCAGAGATGTTAAGTTTGCTACGAAAAGCCTCGGCTTCCTCGCTGTTGACTGCTGCTTCGAGCGCAAGTGTTTTGAGATCCCCAATTTTTGGATGAAAAAAGCAGGGGCGTACCGAACCATCGACCTCGACCACAGCGGAAACCCAGGGCGCATTGCATCTTGGCGCCTGTGCCGGAACCTGCCCTAGATAGGACCGGAAATGTCGAGCGATGCGACGAAGCTTCTCCGGCGGTTCGGCGATATATTTGGAGCTGATGTCCTCGCCATACTCCTGAATGAGTAGTTCAATCTCATCTTCGAGTGCAGTGACTTCATGCGAAGAAAGCGCAATTTCATTTTGCCGCTCACCCGGCCATATGAGTTCGCGATTGAATGCTTGTGAAGTCACATCCGAGGCGAGAAAGGAAATCGAGTCAAGTCCCAGCGAATGGGCAGCCTGTACCGTTTGCCTTAGCAGGGCAAAGTTTGCTTTTTGTACCGTGCTTCGGCCATGGATTGGCAGCGCTGGCTGTAGTTTTCGGACGGCAAGGATACCCTCTCGTATCAGTTGGAAACCGTCACGCACGCGGCGTATACGATCATGGGTCTCTTCGGGCCCATCGATAGATACGATGATCTCGTCAACGGACGAAGACACCAACTCCGCGCGCTTTTTAAACAGTAAGCCAGTCGAAAGCAAAGTGATCCTGACACCACAATCTTTGAGGAAAGAACAAATAGCGGCCAGGTCGCTGTGCAGCAGCGGTTCTCCGCCAGTGAGAACAACCTGGCGCACCCCTAGCTTTACGATCGATTCACGATGACGGGCAAGCTCCTGTAGATGCAGTTCGCCATTGCTTTGACGTTTCCATATATCGCACATCGTGCAGCGGCAGTTGCATCGCTCATGGACATTCAAGATCAGTATCGGCAATGTCTTCAGCCCATGCGGCGAGGTGTGAGACGATAGCGCTTCCTCTTCAAGCTCTGTCATGCGCGGACTTATGACCTGGGGCGACATAGTATTTTCCCTCCCAGGCATACCGCGTCTTTTGTCAGAATGCTCTCTGCTTCCTGCAGAAGCTCTTCGATTGGTGCTCGCAACCAACGAATTTCTCCGTCGACCGAAAGTGGCTCCAGGCCCTCCCTGTACTCCGGAGGCAACCGGTCAAACATAGCCGCAGATGCCAACTGTACACGGCCTGACAATAAGACAAGCTCGATATCATCCGCGGAAAGGGAGCAGAGAATTTCCGCGGGTTCACGCTGCTGATCGCGGACAGCGATCATATCGGCGAAGACGCCAGGCCGGATCGAGCCTTCTCCATGATCGAGTCGAAGTATGGAAGCCGGAGAGGTTGTGACCATAGAGTAGAGGTGCTGAGGCGCCAATCCGCATGCATCCGCTGCGAATCGGACTTCATCGAGCAGATCTCCAGCGGCGGTGAGTGGCGAATCGCTGCCCAACGCAAGACGAGTGACCGACTCTAAAAGTTCTTGTGCGGGTACTTTTCCGAAGAGGAAATCATTCGACGAGGGACAGGTGATCAGAGAGGCATCGCGAGCGTTTAACAGCGCCGCTCCTTCCTCATCGAGCGCCAGTCCGTGTACAAGCACCGTTCGCTGATCCAGCATGCCAAGCGCATGAAGCGTACCTAATTCCTCTTTCGACTGTTTATCGATTCCCTCACAGCCGTGAACGATGAAAGGTTGGTCATCAGGAGTATTTGTATACGCTGATTGCATGTCAGCATCGAAAGCAAGAGAATGTGCCCATCCAAATCGAGCGACAATGCGCACCGGAAAATCCGGCGCTACGAGGCACGGATCGATCGGGTTGTGGTGACAGACGGTTGTCACTCCCGCAAGCAGGTTACGAATGCCACCCCACCACAGGCGTGAAGATTTCGAAATAGTTTGGTGGGTAGCGATGACTTCGGCATCATTCTGGTGAATGTCTTCGGCCCACTGCTTTGTATTTTCATAAGAGCCTTTTCCAAGTCTTGGGAAAAGAGCAAACTCCAGGTGGTCGTGCGCATTAATCAAGCCGGGAAGGAGAAGATATCCGGTGAGATCGATGCCTTTGGCTTCTTTCGAAATCAGCACAGGCTGACTGCTTATAGTTGCAATATTTCCGGCATCGACCATCACAGAAGCTGGAATCTTCTCATGTGGACCGAGCGCGCAGTGGCCGCCATGCAGAAGATATTGCATTCGCTCATTTGGTTTGTGTGCAGCGGATTTGTCATGCGGCTTAGAGAGTTGCAATAAATAGATGGCAGGCAGCTGTTTTGCTTCCGCAAAACGATCCAGCTTGTCATGCGCTGCGAAGATATGTTCTTCTGCTGCGCCAAAGGCGGGTTCGACGACTGCCCGCTCAACAAAGCCCGCTGATATAAAGGCATCAAGTATTTCTGAAATGCTTCGGCGCTTCGCCGGCAATTTAATTTCTACTTCACCGGCACGGAACCCACGCTTCCAGTTGAGCAGGGCTGCGGTTTCCGGATGCATGTCCGACAGAAAGATCTCGCATCCCGGTCTTGCAACGCGGGCAAACTCTCTCACTGCGCTGTTCAGATCGTCCACATAGCTCAGCACAAAAGAGGAAAGCAGTACGTCAACGCTGCTATCTTCTGACGGTAGACTGATGCATGAAGATACAGAAAGCCGTGTATGCGGAATATGCTTGGAGGCAGCCTTGGCGAGCATTTCGGGCGAGGGGTCGACACCATGCAGGGAGCGCGGTTTCAATAGGCTGAGCTGCGCAAGCCATCTACCGGTTCCGCAGCCGGCATCGAGAATGTCGCGCCCCGCAATGTTTGGAAGAAGCTGTTTGAGGTAACGCTCTTCCAGTGCCAGTAACGGATTTTGCTGTTGGTCATAAGCCTCTGCCCAGGCAGAAAAGGCCTCTGCAGAATCAGGCCTATCTTCGACTTGGGGCAGAGTGCTCACAGACTTTCACGCTTCGGCTTTCTTAACTGGATGAACTGGTTAGCCCATTGCAACTCAATCGGAAAACTGTAGATTCCCAACGCATAGCGCCACGCACTGAGCGTTTTCAACAGCGTTCGACTCCAACGCGGAGCGCGAATATCCTGTACCGTCGGCCAGCGCGAGCCGACGACGATCTCGAAGTTGTCGATCAACTTCTTGGTCCTCTGCTTCATCCACGGCGCGCTGGTATCGATCCGCAGTGTGAAGTCCATCCATTTTTTAGTGGCCCATTCTGCAGGGTTGTCCGGGAAAGACATTTGTCCGTCCACATCTCCGTACATCGATCCGCGCTGGGGTGTCGGAGTGTAATGCTGAACGATAATCTCCGACTCCGGATTGATGCGCTTGATCTTGCGGATGAAGCGCAGCGTTTCGCGCGTGTCGCGCTCCGGATCCTTCGGGTTTCCGACGACAAACGAAAACTCAGGGATGATTCCGAATTGACGAGTGCGGCGCGCCATTGTGAGTGTCTGATCGGTGGTAATGCCTTTCTGCATCTCTTTGAGCGCCCAGTCCGATCCGGATTCGGCACCAAAGAAAATCATGGCGCAACCCGCCCGCTTGATGGCCTCCATCGTTTCATCCGAGTAGCGCGACATGATATCGACGCGGCCCTCGCACCACCAGCGCAGGTTGAGAGGCTCCATCAGGTCCATCAACTTGCGCGCATGGTCTTCGCGCAGGAAGAAATTCATATCGTAGAACTGTACGGAGTCCGCGCCGTATTCCGAGATGAGGTGCTTGAGGATCGCTACAGTCCGCTCCGGCGACTCTAATTTTTCATCGCGGCCATAAGCTGCGTGTACCCCGCAAAAACTGCAGTTGAATGGGCATCCGATGCTTGCATGATGGACTGCGGTGCGTTTACCGAAAAAAGACGGGCGAAGGTATTTCTCCACCGGCAGGCGATGGAACGGCGACCACGGAAAGCTGTCCGGTCCTTTCATCGGGCGCTCGGCATTGTTGCGAGGAAGGCCAAAAATGTCCTTGTAAGAGAGGCCGAGAATACTTTCAAGCGAACGCTTGCCACGTATCGCGTCGATGATTTCAAGCAGCGTATCCTCTCCCTGACCGCGCACGACGAAGTCAACATACTTCGCATTCAGAGCAGAATCGGGATAGATAGAAGGGAAGTACCCACCCCATGCAATCTTGACATGCGGACGGAGTTTCCTTATCTCCCGCGAAGTCTCCATGGCCGCAACCATTTGCGGTCCAGGCATGCAGGACACCCCGATAAGTTCGACAGGATGGTTGTCGATCAGCGAAAGAATCGTGTCAACCGGGTTGTCATCCCTGTTTCCATCGACAATTTCATATTCTTCGCGGCCTTCGAGGACCGCGGCAAGTGCAAGTATGGCCAGTGGAAGGCGGCAATTGCGAGGCTTGGTAGCGCGAGGATGAAAGAGAATGATCACGCGGTTTTCCTCATGCTGTAAATCCTGAAACGGGATGGCTCACGTTTACCGCGAAGCTTGGCAATCAATGGCCGTAGTGTCCACTGCAGGCCATAGTACGGGCTGTTGCGCTCCCATCGTATGCCGAGAGTCGTTTCCAATTGCTGCAGCCTTTCGTCAGTGAGGTATTCAAGGCTCGAGATCGAGTTCGATGCTGTACCGTACTTCTGCGCAAAGATAGACTGCCGCTCGGCAACCATGCGTTCCCCGCTCTTGTTTGCCGAATACCATGGAGAATCGGCGATGATGACGACGCCTTGTTCTTTTGTGCAGCGTACTGCTTCGCGTATGGCTGCCTGATAATCTTCGGCATAGTGAAATGAAGCGTTGAAGATCACGGCATCAAATTCGCCGTCAGCGAATGGAAGATGAGACATTTCGGCCCGGAAACGCGGAAACGAAAGGCCCAGGTGTTTCACGAAATGCACCGCCGCGCCGAGTCCATCCTGATCATTTGTCAGCAAGTCCACCGCAACCGGACTGTAACCTGCAAGTGCAAGCCGATAGCTCATCCATCCATTTCCTGCACCAAGGTCAAGGACTTTGGGTGACTTGCTTTCACCAGGGAGAAGTCGCGGCAGCAACTTGCTGACAAGGAAATCATAAGTGCGGGCACGAATCTTCCATTGCCAGACATTCTTTCCTGTCACGTCGTTATAGGGCAGGTTCAGATAGAAGTCGGATTGCAGGCTGCCGCGGCCTTCCGCGGCACGTATGTTCTGGTACTCCTCGATAAATCTAGAGAAGTGCGCGAACCTCTCCGGTGCCAACGCCTGCCAGATGCCATTCTCGTTACGTAGCGTAAATCCACAGTTCGAACAATCGTAGTTGAGAGTATAAGGATTTTCTTCGCGGGACAGATAACCCAGGTCTGCGCCGCATCTTGTACACCGCAATTGGATACCGTCTTCATCCGTGCGCATAGTCTCTGTTGTCACTTCGCTGATCGCGTATGCCATGGTTAAACACGCTCCATGAACAGCAGCATGTGATCACCAATATTTCGAAAGATCGGCAAATTGCGTACCACTTCGTCGAAGCGCTTCATTACAGCTAGCAGACGCGGATATCTGGTTATCCATCTTTCCAGATAGGAAGGTGGGACGGCGATGCCAACACCTGTCACGGAGCGCAACCGGAACTCGGGGCCGAAGGATTGCTGTAACGATCGAACCGTTGGATAGTAAACGGAAAAAGAGTGACCATCCAAACTGGCCGGAGATACACCCCTGCACCGGCGAAATGCTTTGCGAAAGTCACCTTTGGCCGCGTAGTGCAACATCTCCCAGAGACAAAAACGTGTAGAGAGACAGAGAAGCAGTGTTGCTCCCGGATGGAGACGCATAGCCAGTTTACTTGAAACGGCGCGAAGATCGGCGACGCAATTGAGGCCAGAGAAGTTTGAGAATACGCCATCAAAAAGCGGTTGCGCCGGAAGCTCATCCAGATTTTCTGTTGCGAGCCTACGAAAATCTATGAGTGCCGCCGGAGCCTCCACTGCTTTTCTTCTCTCTGCGTACTCAATCATCTTCCCTGATGCATCGCAGGCTGTCACACGAACGCCTCTGCGTGCAAGGAACATAGCGTCTTCCCCCGTACCGCAGTTGAGTTCGAGCACGTGATATCCCGCAGGGAATACTGCTGTTGCACGCTCCCATACGACTTCGCGCTGTGTACGTCCCACCGTCGAAAAGGTGAACAGCGAATCATATTGATCGGCCAAAGTATCGAACGCCGCACCTGCGATGTGTTGTGAATCAAGTGCAAGCGTCATTGCTCCACCTCGTTGTAGGTGGAGAGCAATCCAGTGCGCGCATCGAGAATGTTCTGTTCGAGCGCGGTCAGCTCAGCAAGGCTGCTTGATTCGTTATTCTGCAGAAGCTTGGCCCGGGTTACCTCGTCACGCAGCAGTTTATCTGCGTAAGCGTAAAAAGTCTTTGTATGCCTGCCTTTAACCCTCAACTCGCGGTCGGATGTTTTACCCCATGGCTCAAGCTGTATGAGCCTGTCAGAGATTTTCTTGTAGTATGGCGTTCCTTTAATTGGATAGGAGACGGTGGTAAAGAAAATATCCGGCTGTGAGACGCTCACATGGTTGATGGTTGCTTCGATATCGTCGAGATCTTCTCCTTCATATCCCCACATCAGGAACATGCCGCTCTGGATGCCGCGTTCACGGCTCATCTTGACTGCATTCTGTACCTGTTCTATCTTTACGCCGCGGTCCATCGCGTCGAGAATGCGCTGCGACCCGCTCTCTGAGCCGATCCAGATACGAAAGCAGCCAAGTTCAGCAAGAATGTCGAGCATCTCTGCGTTCAAACGGTCGGCGCGTGAGATGCACTCGAAGGGAATATGTAAACCGCGACGGCGCATTTCGTTTGCGTAGGTGCGCAGCCATGCGTGATTGATCGTAAAAACATCGTCGGAGACCCAGATCATGTCTGGAGAGTATTCCTGGCTCAGCCATTCAACTTCGTCCACAACAAGAACGGGATCGCGCCTGCGATGCGATTGCCCAAAGACCTGATGGCTGCACCAGTTGCAGCGAAAAGGGCATCCGCGGGCAGTGATGAAGTTAACAGAGCCTTTTCCATGATGCGTCCGCCATGTTTCCACATAACGGCGAACATCGATGGCTTCGCGCGCTGGCCATGGCTGCAGGTCAAGATTGGAGATCTGACCGCGAGGCGGCATCTGCTGCATTTGCCCACTCGGGTCGAGGAATGCCAGACCCGCGATCTTCGAGAAATTGGTTTCTCCGGCGCGGATAGCCTGCAGGAGCTCTTCCATCGTCAGTTCGCCCTCGCCTGCAACGACGAAGTCGGCGCCAGCCTGCAGATATTCAAGCGTATAGGCACCCGGCTCCGGACCGCCTACGACTGTCTTCCATCCTGCTTCACGGGCCACGGCGAGAATTTCAATCACGTTGCCCCGAGTCATGAGGTTTGCGTAAACGCCAAGGACGGACGGCTTCTCCGCGCGAAGGAAATTGAAGAGATCCTCACGGCTGGAGAATGTCGTGTCGAATACATCTACATCAAATCCTTTGTTTCGTAGATGCGAGCAGAGGTAGAGAATTCCCAGGGGAGCGTACGGCTTCATGATCTGCCGCTCCTTGGGATCTTCAAACAGGAAATAACCGTGAGTAAGAAGGAGGTCGCGCATTCAGGCTCCCCTCGCCGCGATCAGTTCGCTAACAGGAAAGAGTACCGACTGCGAGTGATCTTCATTCCTGGCGGAAAGAACGGTGGACTCAACGTTTCTACTCACTGGTTCCAGCGCGAAAACTTTCTGCCATTTCTCTTCTATTTCAGAAGCTGCGTGCCGTTCAGAAGGAGTTGCATGCCAGTTGCTGACCTCAGCGTGTAAAGCATCACGAACGGCGCGATAGAAGTCGCTGGTGTAAGCGGCTTTGAACATGATGCAGAGATCATCACTATCTGCCCAGTTTCGTTTTGCTCCCAACTCTGCGTGCACGCGCTCGTAAAAAACGGTGCCCGGTAACGGGTAGGAAAAAGAGATACCGATATCATCGGGGCGTGTTTTGCGAACAAACGCAATCGTCTGCTGAAGATCCTCCCAGCTTTCGCCGGGGTATCCGAACTGCAGGAAATAGCAGGCACGAATACCGGCCTGCTGCAGGCGCTTGCGTGCCGTAACAACCGACGAGATCTTCAGTCCTTTATCCATTGCGTCAAGAATTTTCTGCGCGCCTGATTCCACACCCATCCATACCTCGGTGCAGCCCGCGGTCTTCAGGGCGGCGACAGTAGTTTCGCTCATCAGATCCGCACGCGATTGAATCTTGAACGGTAAAGAGGCGTCTCTTGCCTGTACCTCAGCGGCGAACTCCTCCATCCAGTGATGATTCAGAGCGAAGATGTCGTCGCCGAACCAGATGTGTTCTGCCTGCTCGTCTACCTTGAGCTGCCGCATCTCTTCGGCGACCTCTCTGGCAGGGCGGAGGTGGAACTTATCACCCGATATCGGCTTCGCGCACCAATTGCAGCGGAACGGACAGCCTCTTCCCGCCACCATGTTCACGGAAAAATATCCGTGTGCTTCCTTCCATGCTTTCCGGTACGGAGCGAGATCGATGAGGTGTCGAGAAGGAGCCGCCAGCGATCCCCACTCCGGATTCCGGGAGAGTCGCTGCGAACTGTGAACCATGCGGCCATGTTCGTCGAGGCGTACAAGTCCGGCAATATCACCGACGGGTTCTGCATGTAACAGTGCAGAGCACAATTCGGTCAGTGTCTGTTCTGCTTCACCCTGCAGAATGTAATCAATCCCATTGTCAAGGAACAATCTGGCGTTGTCGGTGGCGTCCGATCCGTGAGCTATGACAACCGCGCCTGCCTTATGGCTGGCTGCTGCGATAGCAAAGGCGACCTCTCGCATGCGGGTCAGGCACATCTTGGAGAGGAAGTTGAAATCGTCTTCGTAGATGGCGACGATGCGAGGACGAGATGTCTGGAGCGCCTGGAGGATACCAGTTGCGGGATCCTCCAGCATCGGATCGAATACATCGACCGAGATTTGTTTTGCACGAAGCGAGGTTGCCGCGTACAAAGTGCCGATAGGAGAATACGGCTGCATCTTGCGTATCTGCTTCTGGTCGTATGGAAGATGATACGAATGCGTCAGCAATACGTCTGCCTGAAACCCGTCTCGTAGCTGTTTTTTCGCTGGAACGTTCATAGCAACACCCTTAATCAGCAGGCCGCTTCCGCGGGAGTATTTGCGAGGCGCTTTGCATCGACGGCCGGTTTCATTGCGATGTACTTCTTCAGCTTGTTGTTCAGCCATATTTCGACTGGGAACTTATACATATCACGGTCCAGTCTCCAGCGAGCGGGGAATGAGATGCTTTTTTGTGCGAGACGTGTAATGACACCGCGATTGTCTGCCGCGATTGGAATACGGTCGAAGGCGATACGCAGATAATCGCGCGTCACCTGTAGACGCTTGTGCTCGGACCCTTTCAACCATGGCAGCTTTGTGTAGCGCGGGAAGAAATCGGCCCATTCTTCCAACGATTTGGGAACCTCGATGCCAAGTTCTTCTGTCTTGGAGAAGATAGGGGAACCTGGATAGGGCGTAAAGATATTCGTCCAGAACTCGGTGCCAGGAAGCCGGCGGCACATATCTGTCATGAAATTGATAGTCTCGCGGCGTTCCTTCCTACCCTCGCCCGGAAAGGCGAAGATGATGTTGAACGATGGACGAATGCCTGCGGCAAGGCAGCGTGCCGCGCTCTCGTAGATAGATTCAAAATTCTGCCAATCCTTACCCATCGCATTCAGGACTGTAGTGGATCCGGAATCTACGCCCTGGCATATCTGATGGAGTCCGGCCCGATTCAAAAGCTTAAGGTCCTCGATAGAGAGACGCGAAGTGAGATTCGTCGTTGCCTGAATGCTCCAGCGGTAATGCGACTTTTCCCGTACCAGTCCTTCCGCGATCGCGCGTGCCCGGTCGAGATCGACCAGGAAGTTATCATCCACGATCCAGAGCATTTCCAGCGCATACCGGCGGCTCAGGTCCACCGTTTCTTCGACAAATTGCTCAGGCGGTAACGCGTTCCACTTGCGGCCGTAGACGCCTCCATTGGTGCAGTAAGAGCAGTTGAACGGGCATGCAAGGCTGGAGGTGTACATTGCCCATCGCTTGCCGCAGCTGCGCTCATACGCATCGAAGTCCGCGAGCTGGTATGCCTTGGGCGGCATATCGACGAGAGGTTTCAGCGCCCGCTCGGGCGTCATAATCATTTTGCCGTCGCGTTTGAAACCTATTCCCGCTACAAAGTCGGGAGCCGAACCACTGGCGATGTGCATGACCAGTTCCAGCAATGACTCTTCGCCCTGGCCGCGCACAATATAATCAAGGTATGGCGCTTCAAGTGTCTGCTTTGGAAGCAGCGAGGGATGCCAGCCTCCGAGAATAATGGGGAAGTCAGGGTTCCATGCCTTGATCGTTCGCGCGATGTCGACCGTCTCGCGGATCATGGGGCCTGTGACAAGGGATATCCCAAGACAAAGCGCATCCTGGACTTCTGTGAGCACGCGTTGCTTGAAATTCGGCGTGATGGTGGAATCGATCAGTACCACCTCAAAGCCAGCACGAATCAAAGGGGTGGCGACGGCTAGAATTCCGAGAGGCGCCGTGGCCTCAGAACTTGCAAACGAAGGAAAGAAGAAGACAATTTTTCGTGTTTTTCGCAAGATACGTCCCTACTTAGCTAAGAGTAGGGAATCTGTCGTTCTGATTTGTCTCAGCAATGTCAGTTAAATGTCATCTGTTATTCAACTGCTCTTTACCGGTCATGAGGTCATGGATTCCGCTCACCACGATCTCGTAGTACGAAGACAACACAGGATTTTCGCACAGGTCCGCTTGCGTGCTGTATTGCGTCCGCTGAGTCCTCACGCATAGAGCGTTGTCAGGGATGATTTCCGCGCACTTGGTGAATGACGCCCCCGGCCCAGGAACATTACCCATTACCGTAATATCAAAAACCGGGCATCCCGGCCGGTAGGTCACGGACTCTTGACAAGTCTTGCTTTAGAGGACTACTGTCGTGACCGTTAACGTACACAGTTTATGGAGTGCGTTGGCTACAAAAAACCGGCGCATGATGCGGTTTAATCAGCCGGAAAATGGTTCCTAATTCGAGAATCGCGCCTGGGAGACTTTTTAGAGAGGTCGGAGGAATGTCGAAACGTAAATTGACGCAAAGGATCCTGTATTACGCAGGATATGTAGGTATAGTTCTAGCTCTGCTGGTGCCCGCAAGCATATGCCTGGGGCAGGTCGACCAGGGAACGATTACAGGTCAGGTGCAAGACAGCAGTGGGGCAGTTGTGCCCAATACGGCTATTACGGTAACGAACGTCGATACCGGACTTGCCCTTCAAACGAAGACAAATGGAAGCGGCACCTATGTTGTGTCGCCCGTCAAGATTGGTAATTACACGGTGACGGCAAGCGCCGAAGGCTTTCAGACGGTTACCCGCGAAAACCTTCATGTAGATGCGCAACAGCGACTGGGCGTGAATATTACACTGCAGCCGGGCTCTATCTCTCAGACGGTGACGGTTTCGGATGCGCCTCCGCTACTGGAGACCCAGAATGGAGCGGTCGGGCAGGTCATCAGCACGGATACGATCAACAACACGCCGCTCAACGGGCGCAACTGGGTCTACATCGCGCAGTTGACAGCAGGCGTTGCTCCACCTTTTGGGAATACGCGTGGCAGCGGCAGCGGCGATTTCGTAGCCAACGGCCAGCGCGCAGAACAGAATAACTTCATCCTTGACGGCGTCGACAATAATACGAATCTCGTCGACTTCCTCAATGGCTCCAGCTATGTCATGCGGCCTCCGCCCGACGCTCTCTCCGAGTTCAGTCTGCAGACCAGCAATTTCAGCGCAGAGTTCGGCCACTCCGCTGGCGGCGTATTGAATGCCAGCATTAAATCGGGCACAAACCAGATTCACGGCGACGTGTGGGAGTATTTCCGCAATACCAACCTGGACGCGATCAACTGGAATGCGGGGCCAAACGCACAGACTCCTCCGTACCACCAGAACCAGTTTGGCGCCACGCTCGGCCTTCCGATCTGGAAGAACAAGCTCTTCTACTTCGGCGACATCGAAGCCAACCGCATCTCCATCAGCAACCCGACACCGATCAACGTGCCGACGGCGCTGATGAAGCAGGGCAACTTCTCAGAGTTGCTGAATGGCGACCTGACCGGCGTGGGCGCGCCGACCAAGCTCTACCAGCCGAATTCGGCCGATGCCAACCAGCCGTTGGTCTGCAACGGGCAGCAGAACGTCTTCTGCCCGAACCAGCTCAACCCAGTCGCTCTGAATATCCTTAACTTGTATCCGGCGCCGAATGCCAACAACGGCAAGACGTATAACAACTACATCGTTAACCTGGGCACCAGCGATAACATTATCCAGTGGGACCAGCGCCTGGACTGGAACGTAACTTCCAGCGATCAGGCCTATGCGCGCTACAGCTACCTGCACGAGATCAAGACAAATGGTCTGCCTCTGGGTCCCGTTCTCGACGGCAGCGGTTACGGCGGTCAAAACGATACAAATCTGGCCATGAACTTCATGGGCAGCGAAACGCATATCTTTAATCCCACCCTGACGAATGAATTCCGCTTCGGCTACGACTGGGGCGTCTTTAATTTCCAGCAGCCCAACGCCTTTAATCCCACACTCGCTACTTCACTTGGCCTGGGCGCACAACCGGCTAACTTGAAGCCCGGACAGTTTGGCTTGCCGCTGGGTTATGTGAACGGCACGATTCAGCAGTGGGGCTCCTCAGGCATCAGCAGAGAGTCGCAGAATGTCTACCAGATCATCGACAACCTGACAAAAATCTGGGGCAATCACTCACTGAAGTTCGGTGTCTCGTTCCAGGCTGTGCGTTTTTACTATATTTATTCGCCATCAGATCGCGGTGAGTATCACTGGAATGGCCAGTTTACCGGTTTGCCCGGCGTAGCCAATACAGGTTCAGCCGTGGCCGACATGCTGGTGGATCAAGAAAATTATTCGACCATCACTCAATCGCCTAACGTCAACGATGCGCAGTGGTATGACGCAGCCTATTTTCAGGATGACTGGAAGCTGACGCCACGTCTAACCCTGAATCTCGGTTTACGCTATGACTACTTCCAGCCTTACAAAGAGAACGCGGGACAGCAGGCTAATTTCGTTGTCACAGGTCCCCTCGGCATTGGCACCGGTTCCGGTGTTTTCCAATTGCCCAAGAGCCAGCAGAATGTCGATCTGGGCACTCCATTCCTGAATGCTTTGGCGAAGGACAATGTCGCTGTGCAGTATGTCGGAAACGATCGTCTGGTGACCGGACAGAAGACGAATTTCGCTCCACGCATCGGCTTTGCTTATCAAGCGAAACCTAACACGGTATTCCGTGGCGGCTTTGGCATCTTCTACGGCGGTCTGCAGTCGAACGGTAATGGAAATCTCGGGGCAAATTTCCCCTTTAGCAATCAGGCGAACTTCTACGCGCCGACCTGCTCGACAGGCAACTGCCCGTCTCTAGCAGCGCAAGGCATCACGATCCAAAATGGATTCCTGCCCTCAATTGGCGCTGGACTGCAGACCTTCGTCTCCAATCCGGGCTTCCATTCTATTGATCCTGATGTCAAGACGCCCTATACGATGAGCTACAGTTTCGGAATGCAGCAGGCGCTTTCTTCCAACCTTGTCGCCACCATCAGCTATGTTGGTAACCTGTCCCGCCATCTCGAGCTGTACGGAGCACCGAATACACCTCCGGGATTGTGGAGACCGGGCACCAGCACCCAGCAGTTCAATCCCTTCCCGGACCTTGGCGGGGTTGGCCAGATCCACTATGCGGGCGTAAGCACCTACAACTCGCTGCAAACGAAGTTGGAGAAACGCTACTCGCATGGATTATCGTTTCTAGCGACGTATACCTGGTCCCACGCTCTTGATGATGCCAGCGATGCGGGCGGTCTCTTCAGCGCGATCGGCAACCGAAACCAGGCTCTGATTCCGTTCATCGATGAACTCACTAACTCGGTCTTCGATATCCGCAGCCGTTTCACTATCAATGGCAACTATGAGTTGCCCGTTGGCAGGGGCAAGGCATTCCTGAACAACTCACGCCTTGCCGATGAAACGGTTGGCGGCTGGTCAACGAGTCTGACCTGGGCAGCGCAGACCGGTATCCCGTTCACGGTCAATCCGAATATCAGCACGGCAGCCAACGGCAGCGGACGCGCTTATCCCATCAAGGATCCGTTCACCGGCGGTGGCACTCCTGACCCGAGCAACCCGAGCCTGACATCTTGCCCGGGCACTGTCCGGACAAAGCTGAACTACTACAACCCTTGCGCCTTCCGCAATCCGTTGCCCGGCGAGATGATCTCGGATGACACGCATCCGGTTGGCTCGACCAATCCAGATGGCGTTCCTGTCGTGTATCAGGCGCCGGTGATCGACAAGGCTACTGCGATTGCCCTCCTTGGCGGCCAGCAGAACAACGTCTACGGTCCTGGCTACTACCAGGTGAACATGTCATTATTCAAGACATTTCCGACATGGCATGAGCAGAACCTGCAGTTCCGGGCGGACGCCTTCAACTTGCTGAATCATCCAACATTGGCGCAACCGAATGGCTCCATGAATGAGAATGGTGGCCTCATCTCCAATCCGAAGACGTTCCAGAACAATACGCCGGATGCGCGCTTCTTTCAGCTCTCTCTGAAGTACATCTTCTAAAGAGCTGGGTTATCCCACAGGACGAGATGGAACCAACCAGTCCATCTCGTCCTGTTTTTTTTGTCTGTCTGTGAAGAGAGTAGTGAGTGCATTTCCGGTCTTTTGCTACCGGATAGGCGACCTAGGCAGTATCTATTTATTTCAACAAAGGATTGTCATCCTGAGCCGCGGCGAAGGATCTGTTTATCTTTTCGGTGAGCGAAATGTGGGTGGAGTCAGGAAAAAGCAGATCCTGCGACGGCGTATGACGCGTTTTGCGTCATACGCCGCTCAGGATGACAACCAAGGTGTTTTATCTGTCGATACGACCTAGAGCAGCCTTGATCGTATTGGCTGCCTGATCGCCTTGAAGCGAAGAGCCGCTGGCGTTGAAATGGACAGGGTCTTCGTGCAGATCCTGATGCTGCATCATTAAGGCGTGCTGATCGTCTACCGGAACACCCATACCTTGAGCCAGTGAGGTTGCAATGGCATTACGCGCATCGACTCGCGGATTGCTTGCGCCGCCTGTTGCATCTTGCCGGACGGGTGTTGTGGTTGCCCATATCAACGCTCCGTCCGCGCCAATCAGTTTCTTTACCGCGTTCAGAAAATCTGGAAACGCCGCTTTATACTGCGCTTCACTGTAGGCCCATCCATGCATGCCATTGTTGAAATGTACGATGCTGAAGTGGACGTTCTCCATAGTTGCGAACTCTGCAATTTGTTTCGGTAGCCGGGGATCGCCGACCGAGGTGGATGACGCCATCAGATAGACGTTTGCAACGTAGGCAAGGTCTTTGGTCACTTGAGGGAAATAAGCTCTCGTAATGGAATCGCCGAGCAGAAGAACGTTCGGCAGTTTTGCATCGGGATGCGGCAGCCTCACCTCCCATGTCCACTCGATCTCTTCGGGAATGGAGACTGCCTTCTGCGCGGCGAAGGACGCAGCGGGCAGAAGAGAAAAAAATGCGGCAACCGTGAGCGCGGCGAGACGAACCGAGCCGCGTATTCGGGAATAGCGGCTCAGCCCGTTTTTGTTAGAGACCATCTGTTTCTCCGTAATTTGTTGCAATGCTGGTGCGATTCAATTTTGTGATGCTGCTGTGCGCTCCAGAGTAAATGCAGCGGCTTGAAAGTCGCCACGCAACTCGACATCGACCCCGTGCTCCATCCAGTAAGCGCCACTGGCTTCGGCCGGTGTGTCTTTCGCGAGTTTGCCGTCTATCGCTGTGATGCTATATCTCACGTTTACATCGAGGCCGCGTAAGTAAAGACGGGGGAAGGGATAGAGCTCCGTGCTCGAATGCAGGAAAGCAAACACAGCTGCCTGATGCCCGTCACGTGCGACTGATTCGGTGACAGATTGCTCACTGTTATGTTCAGGCGTGATGAGGCGATAGAGCGAGCCGCGCTGGATTGTCTCGCGTATGGTTTTGTACTGCGCCACCATTTTTTTCGCGGTGGCAAAATCTTCCGGCGTCCATTTATTCAGATTTGCACCGATGCCAAGCGAGCCTTGCATGGAGGAGAGGAAGCGGTATTCAAGTGAAAGTGTGCGCTGGTTGACCCACGTGGGTGAATCGGTGACCCAGGCCATCATTACGCCCGGTGTATAAGCGTAGGTGAAGCCGTTCTGGATGAGCAAGCGGTCAAAGGCGTCGGTGTTATCCGATGGCCAGACCTCGTCGGTGAACTGCAGCACGCCAAGATCGACGCGGCTGCCTCCGCCCGAACAGCTTTCGATCTCCACTTTGGGATGCTTCTCACGCAGTTCGGCGAGAATGCCATAAAAGTTGCGAATGAAGTCGATGTACACCTTCTTCTGGTCTTCAGGTGCGACAGCAGGCCAGCCCGGCTCGGACCAGTTGCGGTTGTAGTCCCATTTGAGAAAGGCGATGTCATTCTCATTCAGCAATTTGTCGAGAAAGTTGAAGACGTATTCCCGAACATCGGGACGCGCAAGGTTCAGCACCATCTGATTGCGTCCTTCCGTGCGCGGACGGCCAGGGAAATTCAGCACCCAGTCCGGATGCTTGCGGTAGAGATCGCTGTCCGGATTGACCATCTCGGGCTCGACCCACAGGCCGAAGTCCATGCTCAGAGAATGGACTTTGTCGATCAGCGGTTTTAGTCCGTGAGGAAATTTCTGCTGGTTCACGTACCAGTCGCCCAGCCCCGCGTGATCGTCTTTGCGCTGTCCGAACCAGCCGTCGTCCATGACAAAGCGCTCAACGCCAAAGCTGGCTGCCTTTTCGGCAAGAGCCATCTGTCCAGCTTCATCTACCTTGAATTCGGTCGCTTCCCATGAGTTGTAAAGCACCGGACGAAGCGCTGGGTGCGGCGCGTGGGGTAGAAGGGAATCGATCTCGAAGCGGTGCAGCAGACGCGATGCGCCACCAATGCCGTCGCTGGAGTAACCACCATAGAAGTAGGGCGTCTGAAAGTGCTCGCCCTTTTGCAGGCGATAGTCGAAGTCGAAGCTGTTCGGGCCTCCGCCAACTCGCACCTGCTGCAACAGATCCTGCTCCACGGTGATCTGCCACGAACCGCTCCAGCCGAGTGCGCCGAACCATACGCTGCCGTGTTCCGCATCGTTATTGCCAACGTGATCGATGGCAAACCACGGATTGTTCTGCGCGCCAGTTGTGCCACGGCGGCTTTCGAGCACGGTTTTACCAGGACGAACCGGCTGCTCCTGCACACTCCATTCGGCAGCCCAGCGGCCTGTAAGATAACGCAGACGATAATCGGTGCCGCGTGGCAGGTTCCATGTTGCCGAAGATACCTGCTCAATGGTGAGTGAGGTGTCGGTGCGGTTCTCAATGTCTGCGGAGCGGCGGAGAATTCCGGTTTCTCCATCGGCTTTGTATTGCAGTGCCACATACACATCGAGCGCGATGTCCTTCATCGTGATGGTGAGCTGATCGCGATCAATTTTGTATGACACATACTTCAGGACCAGATCGCGATTGCCATTGGGAAATGTGATCTTGAGGCTGGGCTCGACATAGAGACCGCCGCCCCAGCCTACGAACTCCTGCGGCGTGGTAGTGACTGGCAGATCGAACGACGCGGCGGAGGGCATGGCCTTTGCTGCGGCAAAGTGGTCGCTTTCCGGCAGATGCTTGCCCCAGTACAGCGTCTGCACCTGCTGGTTTTCGTTGATTCCAATCACATAGGTTGTATGCGCCGCATCGATGCGAAAGACGCGCGTGCTCTCGTCAAAACGAATGAGCGCAGGGCCGTTCTGTGCCTTCGCCTCTTGAAGGCCAAAGCCAATCAGCAGCAGAAAAGCAAATACGCAGAACCCTGTGGCAGATGGCCTCAGAGCTTGTACACGGCTTCGGAGAGTCCGATGCGTCGCCAGGAATGGAAGAGCGGTCTTTCTTTGATTCATGAGTTCCTCATGTTCGTATTACGCGTTTTGTTCAAAGTTTGCAGAGCGTAAGTGTACGACTTCCGCCGGGCGCAGGTGAATCGTCAGAGTTTTATGACCATAGCGGACGGGAATTCTGCCGCCGCGCCTGCTGCGAATCGTTGCAGACGATAGCTCGCCTCTGCGCCATGTGATATCGACCTCAAAACCGCCGCGCGCGCATAAGCCTTGGATGGAGCCATCCGGCCATGCTGCGGGGAGCGCCGGAAGCAGCTGAAGTTCTCCTCCTTGCGATTGCAGCAGCATCTCCGCGATGCCTGCCGTGCCCGCGGTATTGCCGTCGATGGCGAAGATATTCTGTTCCGCGCCGGCGACGCCTCCGCTGGAAAATGTCAGGAGGTTATCGTCAGCAGCCTTGGCAATCAGGCCCACAAGATGCTTGTGCGCCGCCTCACCTTTGAACAAGCGCGCATAGTACACGACGAGATTGGCGCGCCCCCATTCGCTTTGTTCCCAGTTGGGTGTGTTCATGCGGCGTTCGATCGTAACCACGGCGGCTTTTGCCAATTCAGGGGTGGTACGAGGCGAGATCTGATCTTCCGGATACAGCGCTACCAGATGAGAGGTGTGCCGATGATTGGGGTCGGCGTCTTCAAAGTCTTCAAGCCACTCCTGAAGCTGTCCATGACGGCCGATCTGGAAAGGCGGCAGCTTGGCGCGTGCGGCTTCGAGCCTGGAGCGCAGCTCGTCATCCGTGTTGAGAACTTTTGCGGCCTCGATACACATGCTGTAGAGCGCATAGACGAAGATGCGGTCGATCGTGTTGCCCATGGATTCGGCGCAGCGCTGGCCGTCCGGCGTAAGGTACCAGTTTTCCGGTGAGTCGGAGGGACCGGTGACCAGCCATCCATGTTTGGGTTCGGGAACCATATAGGAGAGAAAGAACTCCGCTGCCTCGCGTAGTACGGGGTAAGCACGTGTACGAAGAAATTCCACGTCAGCGTTGAAAATATAGTGGTCCCACATCTGCTGCGCGATCCAGATGCCTGCCGTTACATACAATCCCCAGCCAAGGCCCCAACCGGGAGCCGTGTAGCCCCATGCATTCGTCACGGTATGACAGACCCAACCTGGCGCGCCATACATTTCTTTCGCCGTTCTGCGGCCCGATGTGCGCAGACCGTCGATCAGGTCGAAGAGCGGTGTCTGGCACTCGGAAAGATTGCAAACCTCCGCCGGCCAATAGTTCTGCTGCGTGTTGATGTCGAGGTGGAAATCGTCCGTCCACCCCATGCTGCTCGCCAGTCCGTCATTCCAGATACCCTGCAAGGCCAGCGGCAGGGGCGAGTCCGCGCGTGAACCGGCGATGGTGAGATAACGTCCATATTGAAAGAAGAGCGCGATCAGTTCCGGGTCGCTGGCGCCAGCTTCGAGCGCTTTCTTCCGCACGTCGGTAGGCTGTGTTCCAGTGTTTGCACTGCTCCGGCCCAGGTCGAGTGACATGCGGCGATAAAGCTCCTGGTGGTCGGCGATGTGCGCCGCGCGGAGCTGGGCATAGCTTTTGCCGGAAGCCTGCTTCAGGCGACCAGCACATGTTGCCTGAGGGTCGCTTCCGCCAAAGTTTGTGCCTACAGCGACCAGGATGGTGACGGCGTCGGCATCTTTCACTTCGATCCCTTGAGCTAGGGCCGAAGTGCTTCCGCTCTCGGAAACCACCTTGACGTGCATCTGGAGCGCAACCCCTTGCTGGCCGTTGCTGTGCATGCGCTCAAAGGCATTCCCGCGCAGGATCACCGTATCCTGTCCATCATTCGTAATCTCCGCCGGGATTGCGACGGCTTCGAAGCCGGTTCTGAAGCTGATCTGCCCAGGCTTGCTGGCAGTCAGGCGAATGGCAATTACCTTATCCGGATGCGAAGCAATCACTTCGCGTGAAAACCTGACGGCTCCGCGGCGGAAGCTCACGCGTGCGACCGCTTCATCCAGGTTCAGCGACCGGCGGTACTGCGTCGATGCTTCACCAGGCTCGAAGTTGAGTTGTAGTTCTGGGAGTGGCAGATTCGTGCCGAAGGAGGTGGAGCGTCCTAGCAGATGCTTCTGGCACAGCTCGCCCGCTTCTGCGTATTTCCCATCAAACAGCAGCTGTCGAATCTCAGTGAGGTGCTCCAGCGCACCCGGGCTGACGTCATGCTCGGAAGGAGCGCCGGACCATGCGGTGGATTCAGAGATGGCGATGCGTTCTTTGTTGATGCCGCCAAAGACCATGCCGCCGAGTTGTCCGTTGCCCACCGGCAACGCCTCAAGCCAGCGTTCTGCAGGCCGCGTGTACCATAGCTCGTCCAATGATCGATTTCCGCTGGGCAACAAAGCGATGGCGCTGTGCGGCAAGGCAGCCAGAGCCAGTCCACCCTGTAGAAATCTTCGTCTGGTTGTCGGCACTCCTATTCTCCTTGTGCGTTCTATACTCGCTGTTCCATTCGCTTGCTTGAAATCATTGACCCTGAAGCGATCTACCGGTACGCTCGGGAACAACCCCCATTCTCACCAATGGCCAGCTCAGGAAAATCCGCCGGAATCAAAGACATTGCAGAAGCGTTGAAAGTTTCTATCGGCACCGTTGACCGTGCTTTGCATGGCCGTCCGGGCGTAAGCGAGAAAACCAAAGCGCGTGTGCTGAAGATGGCGGAGCAGATGGGCTACCGGCCCAACCTTGCTGCGCAGGCCCTCAAACTGAACCGCCATCTCTCGATTGCAGCCATTTTGCCCAAGCATATCTCGCATTTTTTCGATCCGGTGCGCGCAGGCATTCGATCTGCAGCAGAGGCTACCGTCGGCATGAACATTGCGATGGAGTTTCACGAATATCCACGGCTGGGAGTGGGTGATGTGGAGGCGTTCGAAGCCGCTTTGCCGCGTCAGTACGACGGCATCATTTTTCTGCCGGGAAATACGCGGCGCTTCGATCCGCTGATTCACAGGCTTTCGCGTGCGGGTACCGCGATGATGTGTGTCGGCAGCGACGCGCCCAATACCGACCGCATTGGTTCGGTCGCCGCGCACGCAGCGGTCAGTGGGGCAATGGTTGCGGAGCTGCTCTCGTACCGGCTTACCCGGAAGACGAGCGTCGCCATTTTCACAGGTGAGCTTTCGACCCTTGACCACGCCGAAAAGCTGCGCGGGTTTGCGGCAACGCTTGCGGTACAGGCTCCGCATCTGACATTGCTGCCGGCCCTTGAGAGTCATGAGAGTCCGAAGGAAGCCTATCAGCAGGCTTTGACGCTGATGCGCAGCAAGCCGCATCCCGAAGGGCTGTACCTGAGCACCGCCAACAGCATGCCCGTCCTCAAGGCGCTGGAAGAGTTGGATCTTCTGGGCAAAGTTCAGGTTGTTACCACGGACCTTTTTCACGAGATCGTGCCATTGATTGAGACAGGTAAGGTGTTGGCTACGATGTATCAGCGCCCGTTTACCCAGGGGAAACTCGCCTTCGAAAGTCTGCTCAAGTGCCTGCTGGAAGGCAGCAAGCCGCAACCGCTGATACGGCTTGTGCCTCATGTGATTTTTCGCAGCAATCTTTCGCTTTTTTCGAACCAGATCGCCAGCAGCGATGACGAGTTGGAAACGGAGCTGCTGCAGACCTAGCCCGGCGCGCAGCATGGCTGGAGCCTATTGCCCTTTCTGCGGGATGAATCGAATGGCCGCGCCGCCGCCCGTAGCAAGGTGCAGCGTCAGCGTCTGGCCGCTGTGCACGGCTTGTTTGCGAATTGTGACGTGCTTCGGTTCTGTTGCGGCATCGGGAGCATCTTCGTATATCTCGGCGGTGTACGCGCCCGAGCCGAGAAAGCTTAACGGCACCTCTAACGTGCGCGGCGTCCAGTTCGTCATACTGCCCAGATACCATTCGTTTCCATGCTGCCGCGCGATGGTTGCAAACTCGCCCGGCCGTCCGTTGAGCACATGGGTTGCGTCCCATGAAACCGGCACGTCTTTGATGAACTGAAAGGCTGGCTGATTAGCATATGCCTGCGGGCTGTCGGAGACCATCTGAAACGGCGTCTGGTAAATGACGTAAAGCGCCAGCTGCTGCGCGCGCGTGCCCATGACCATTGGATTTACATCGCGAGCCACAAAGCCGTCTTCTGTGGCGTTATTGAAACCTCCCGCTGTGTAGTCCATCGGCCCGGCAATCAATCGAGTGAAGGGAAAAACCGAGCGGTCGACCGGGCTGTCGCGGCGTCCGACTTTGTTGTTCTCCATGCCCAGCACGGCTTCGTAGCTGAGAACGTTGGGATAGGTGCGTTCGATTCCCCACGGAGTGTGTGTACCGTGGAAATCGACCATCAGGTGATGCGCTGCGGACTCGCGGGCAACATCATAATAAAACTGAATGCCCTGCTGATCGTCGCGATTGATGAAGTCGATCTTGATACCGGCGACGCCCCATTTTTCAAACAGAGGGAAGGCTTCCTTCATCTGCTGCATGACGGATTCGGAGTAGAGCCATATCCAGACTTTGACGTTCTTTGTCGCGGCATAACGCACCAGCTCGGGCACATCGACTTTACCGTTAAGCTTCAGGATGTCGCGTCCGGTAGCCCAGCCAGCGTCGAGCATCATGTAGGGAAAGCCGGACTGCGCCGCGAAATCGACGTAATATTTCATGTTCTCGGTTGTATAGCCGGTGCTGCCATCCTTGCCGACATCGCCGACCCACCAGTTCCACGAGGCTTTTCCGGGATGAATCCAGCTGGTATCCGTTACGCGGCTTGGCGGATTCAAATCGTAAGCAAGTGTCGATTCCACCAGCCGTCCCGGATCGTCGGCAACCATCAGCACGCGCCACGCAGAGTGGTGTGGCAATGTTCCCTCAGTGGCGAGATCGGGAGTATCGAAGCGCGGAGAGAGCTTCGATACAAACCAATGTCCAGCCCAGTTGCCGGAAGGGTTCGTCACATACATCGCGCTGTTGTCTTCGAGGTCGGCCTCCATGAGAGCCATCCACGCTGCCCCTGGTTCGTGGATCAGCAGCGGCAACCCGATGAGGAAATGA
>JAATFH010000266.1 GCA_015655315.1 Terriglobales bacterium | reverse complement strand
GCAAGAGTCGATATCTCCCATCCAAGACAATATCGAGGTGTGTCCGGCGAGGGCATCTCAGAGCCAGTTCGTGCTATCCTCTCGCGGGTCAGTTTTCGGGGGTGCGGCGGTGCTGTACGACGATGACAAGCCTGGCTGGTTTGAGGTGATCCTGCTCCTCGCAGAAGCGTTTGTGATCGCGTGCATCTCCAAGGTATATAAGCTTACAAGGCACAAGCCATAATTTGATTCCTGCAAACAGCCATCCCCGAACGCTCGGTTCGTTTATTTATTTCTGCGATGTGCAGGTCGATTGTTTACGGCTCAACTATCGCGAAGCCAAGACCGCGCTCTGCTTTGCCTTGAGTGTATTGGCGAGAGATTCCGATGCGAATGACTCAATGGTGGGCCGCAGAAATGCCCCCAGGCCGTAAGGAATAGCTCTCGCTAATGTAACGACTTCGCATTCGATATAAACTCCGCCATCGCGTTGTTGCACGCGCCAATAGGAGTTCATAGCCCACAGGAAGCCCATGCCTTCGCCTTCCGGCAACACTTTTTCATCTGGTTCGCCGGCGTTGTGAACTTCGCGCACGCTCGTGGAATGGGATCGTACAAAGTACCGGTCATTGCTAAGCGGCAGGAAGTCTATATCGTGTGTCGTATCCAGGACGACAGTGACAACCTTGTGTTTCTTGAGGCGGTAAAAGACCTGGAAGTGATTTCCCAGGTGTGAGATCAGGCGCGCCTGTACGATCTCAGGCGCGTAGTATTTAGCGTAGTTCGTATAGTCTTGATCGACTTTCAGAACCTGCTCAAGCGTTGCGTTCGGCAGAAATGCACCGCCGATCCAATCCTCGATGGTTCCTCCGTCAACTTGAGGAGCGTGGATTTGCTGGACCTGAATCTCGCCTTTGTGGACGGATTCACGCCGCTGCGGGTCCTGATCGATCCAAAGAAATCCCTCGTGCGAGGAGTTCTGCGCACCGAGCCGCGACTCAAGAGTCGCAATGTAACTCTGAAATGCGGCTTTGGCCTGCGGCGGTTCTTCCGCTAAAGCTGAAACAGTGGACACAATCAGCAAAGTGAGCGCCATTTTGCATGAGCTTCCCAGTATTCGTCTCACCAATGCGTTAAAGAGCGTCCCGCCGCGCCTTCCTACCGTAATGTCAGTGTTCCAATCTTTTCTGAGGTGGTGGGACTAAAAAAACGGCAATTCTTATTCGCGCTCGATGTCCAGATTTCACCGCCCAGGTAAGTTACCTGCTCCAGTTCTACGCTCCCCAGCCCATATGTAAGCAGGTTCAAAGGCAGAACTTCTCCAGAGACGCCGGTGAGGGTCATGTCACGGGTGATGGTAGTCGCATCCAGATCGTAGATACTCTTCTTCACCTTCAATTCGATGCGAATGGAGATGGACTCAATCCGCTTGCCGCTATTGTTTTTATAATTAAATGCAAGGCTGTTATCAGGCGCTGCGGACTGCTTGACCGGCATGTACTTTGCATCCCGTTTGAGAACTACGTCGGTGAATGCGACTGGGCAACCAACCTGCAAGTTCGAACCGCTAGAAGAGAAAGTTTCCGGATTGCCATTTACCCCGCTCTGACCGATAGCAGCGGTTGTGGATAAGGCGAGAAGAGCAAGAGTTACGAGCTTCATTGGATGACCCCCAAAAGCAACGATCTCTTTTTTCTGTCAGCCTACCACAAACCAGATGCCATCGTCGTGCAAATGCCTTACTCTGCTGGGGTGAAGATTCATCGCGCTACGTTACGGGAAGTGGACGATGCGTACCGCATCGTTTCCGATTATTACGAAGAGGTCGGCGTAGTCGCACGTGACGACCGCGCAGCATTTGAGCGGGAGTACTTCGTGGATGGAGCCGGTGTCTGGCTGGCAACCGTTAACGATGAAATTGTCGGCTGTATCGCGTTGCGACGGATGTCGCGTCCGCCAAACAGTGCTGAGGTCAAGCGGCTCTATGTGCGACTGGAACACCGGGGACACGGTATTGCGGAGGCTCTGCTCAAGGCCCTGGAAGCATACGCGGTCGAACAGGGGCACACTTCGCTATATCTCGACTCGAAAAAAGATCTGATGCCCGCAATTCGCTTTTACCGGCGTCATGGCTATCAGCCCTGCGAGCGCTACAACGACAATCCGCAGGCGACGATCTTCATGCGGAAGCTGCTCTCCTGAAGCGCGCGTTACACTGAAATCAGTCATATGGTCTTCGTTCTCGATAACTCCGATTCGTTTACCTACAACCTGGTGCAGTACATGGGCGAGCTGGGCGCGGAAATGACCGTGCGCCGCAACGATGAGCTGTCCGTTGACGAGGTGGAAGCGCTGGCGCCGGAGCGTATCCTGATCTCACCCGGGCCTTGCACGCCGCAGGAGGCAGGCATCTCGATTGACCTGATTCGCAGGTTTGCCGGGAAGGTTCCGGTTCTGGGCGTTTGCCTGGGACATCAGGCGCTGGGCGCGGCCTTTGGCGGCAATGTCGTCCGCGCACCGCAGCTGATGCATGGCAAGACGAGCGAAGTAACGCACGATGGCAAGACGATCTTCAGCGGTTTGCAGAATCCGATGACTTGCACGCGCTATCATTCGCTGATCGTTGCGGAGAAGGGATTGCCCGACGAGCTTGAAGTCACGGCGCGCACTCCTGATGGAACGATCATGGGATTGCGTCATCGCGAGTATCCGGTCGAAGGCGTGCAGTTCCATCCTGAGAGCGTGCTTACGCAGGATGGAAAGCTGCTGATCAAAAACTTTCTGGAGCTTTAGCTCACATGGCTGTGAAGTACTGGCTGGTCGTCGGCGTGGTGTGTTGCTCCTCCCTGGCTGCGGCCGGGCAGGAGCAACCGATTGCCTACGTTTCTACGGATGGCGTGAGTGTTTCCGGATCGCTCGAAGTCGTCAACGGCAAAGCTACGATTGGAAACAATGGCAGCGTTACGGCTGGAGACAAGACCGCGCATGTAACGCTGGCACGCGGCGGGGAAGTGCGGCTATGCGCTTCGACTACGGTTCACCTCACGCGGGACCGTTCCGTAGTTCCGGCTACAGGCGAGGATTCGACGGCGCTGATGCTGGCTCTGGATCGCGGCGCGCTAGAGGCTACTTACAAGACCGGTTCTTATTCCGATGTTCTGTTGACTCCCGATCTGCGGATTCTTGTTTCCGGTCCGGGCGACGCCGATTTGAAGATGCGCGTGAACCAGAAGGGCGATACGTGCATCGACAATCATGGAGATAGCGCTCCTTATATTACGGTCACCAGTCAGTTCGAGGGCGGCGTTTACCGAGTAAAGCCGAACCAGCGCGTGCTCTTTGAGCATGGAAGCCTGGGGCAGGTGGTCGATAACGAGCCGGAGCCGTGCGGCTGTCCTTCCCCTGCTCCGATTGCAATAGCGAGCACGAACGGCAAGCCAGTCGGCGGTCCTTCGTCGATTCCGGCGGATACTGCGTTTCCCTTGGCGGAGAGCGAAGGGTTGAAGCCGCCGCCACCTCCTCCATCGCAGCCGGTGGTTCCGCCGGGAACGCCACATGCCCAGGTTACGGTACCGCTTACCTATAATGGTGCGGCTCCGAACCAGCCGACGGAGGCTCCTGCCGTGACGCCTCCTCCGCTTGCGGCATCTTCTGCGCCCACGGTTGAAACGCCTCCCGCAGAAAAGCCAGCCGATTCAGGAGGGTTGTTCCATCACATCGGGCACTTCTTTGCCAGGTTGTTTGGGCGCGGATAGCATACTTATCCCCGCCGGCAGCTAAGTCTTCAAGCGTGCTCGATTTGTGCAATGAACGCTGTAAGATTCCAAAATTCAGTCATCTGCAAGTAAAGCTGAGAAGTGTGGATTGACAGGTCCAATAATTAGTACCACAATGTGGTTCTAATTGGCCCAGGCTGGAATCCGGGTGACCCTGGCACGGTCATGGAGCCGGGAATCAAGAGGGAGCAGCAGAATGATCGTCAGACGCATGGTACTGTCGCTCGCGTTATGGGCCTCGCTAAGCGCAGCTCATTCGTTTGCCGCGGCTGGCGGCAGTCAGGTGATCGACCGGGAATTGCGGTCGGAAAGCCTTGCGCATGGCAAAATCGGGACCAATCCGGTGCGCCGGATGGCTATTTATCTTCCTGCCGGGTACGGCGATTCGATGCAGAGCAATCGTGGCGTGCGTTATGCGGTGGTCTATTTTTTCCCGAGCGCTTTTGATAACTATCGCTCGGTCTTTGATAAGGAAGATGCGCAGGCGATCTTTGATCG
>JAATFH010000469.1 GCA_015655315.1 Terriglobales bacterium | reverse complement strand
TGGTCAGACGCCACCCATCGGTAGGTAACGTAAGAGGTGAAGATTTTATCCCCGCGTACCTGACATAACGTGTAGCCTTCAGAACTGCCGTCCTCCATCCTGCCTTTCCACCACTCTCCGGAGACGGCTCCACCAATCAGGTATTCGGTTCCGTGGTAATACGATTTCTCCCACACATGCAGATGGCCCTGGAGCACCAGCTTCACGTTCGACTTTGCCAGAAGCGAATGCACCTCGTAGGAATTGGCGACGGTCGGTCCCGGTCCCCGCTCCCGGGAGAGTGATCCGAGCACCGATGCGATGGGAACGTGAGTGACGACTACAACTGGCGTCGTTGGTCCGGTTGCGGCCAGATCGGCCTTCAGCCATGCCAGCTGCGCTCCATCGAAATGCGGGCTGAAGATCTTGTAGTACTGGATCCCGATGGAGTCGAGAACGACGAAGTGCCACCCCTTGCAATCGAACGAGTAGTAGAGCTTTCCAAAGTTGTCCTGGTAGAGCTTCTTCCCGTATTCGAGATCGCCAGGTTCGATCGGGCTCATTTGATTCAAACCGGTGACATCGTGATTGCCGACGGTGTGGTAGACCTTGCATGCGAGTTCCGCCTCGGTCTGCCGATATCTTTTGAAGAGCATGTGCGCCCGGCCGAGATCCTGTTCGCAGACATCAAATACCTGGTCGCCACCGGCGATGCAGAATTCGGGGTTGGCCTCGTTAATCTGGTTGAAACATTTGGCGCATCCTACCGCCGCTGCCAGCTCCGGCTGGAGATGGGTGTCTGTGAAAAAAACAAAATCGAAGTCTCGTGCGGGATTCGTTTTCGACAGAAGATTCTGTTGTAGATAACCTGACGGCGAAGCCAGGAGTTTGCCAGAGGGCGCCAGTGCGAGGGCTAGCGCATTCTGAATGAAAGCTCGTCGGAGCATGAAAACAGCCTCTTAAAGTTCTTTGGTTTCGGAGAGCATGGATGCTGCTGCCTTACTCGGCAAGCGGCAGTTTTTTGCCCGTCTCCGAAGCTGACTCTAAGAGCGGTACCCCTTTGACGACACAAAACTGTCTCAAAAGTCTTCCAAAAAAATTCCAAAGACCTGCACAGGATGGGCCTCAGGTAACGTTCTTAACGTTCCTTTTATCGTTGGTTCTTATTCTGTAAACAGAAGGGGTCTCGTCGACTCCCCGGAGTCGAAGTGGCTGGATCAGAAGCGAGGCTTCGCATACCTGTGCTGTGGTGACCAAAGACGAAATCTTTGTGTTCGGCGAATACCGTTTAGACGTACGGGAACGCCGGTTATGGCAAGGAAACGCGGTCGTAGCCCTGTCACCGAAGACCTTCGATCTCCTGGTTGTAATGCTTCAGGGGGCCGGGCGACTGCTGGAGAAAGACTACCTTATCCGCTCCGTGTGGCCGGACAGCTACGTGCAGGACGCCAACCTGAGCGTTCACATTGCGAACATTCGCAAGATCCTGGGAAAGGACTCGGACGTTGAGCAGTTTATTGAGACGGTGCCGAAGGTTGGCTACCGTTTCGTCGTGCCTGTTTCCAGCCTTCTCGATCCTAAAAGTTTGCCCGGACAGGGAGTTGCGGATAACGCGCCCGCGCCGGAGTCAACGCATGAACACCTCTCGCCGCAGGTCGTCAGCCCATCGGCCACGGCTGCGCCCTTATCCTCGCGGACCTCAATAAAAGACGGCCGCAGGTTCCCCGTCCTTCTGCTCCTGGCTCTGTTCGCAATCCTCATCGGCGCAGGCGTACTCGCTCTTCGCTTCTCGACAGCAAGAAAAGAAGGCATCACGGAGAACAGCACGAGTACCAGACCACTTACGAGCACGCCTGGGCTCTTCCTCCAACCGGCATTCTCTCCAGATGGGCAAGAGCTAGCGTACACGTGGCGCGCCAATCTGAACTCTCGCCAAAGCATCTATCTGCAACACGTGCTGAGTGAAGACCGCCGGATATTGATCGATACAGGCAGCGATGACTACTCTCCGTCATGGTCACCCAGCGGTTCTGAGATCGCGTTTCTCCACTCCCTGGGGGACGACCGGACGCTGGAGATTGTGATCGTAAAGAAGCAGAATCCAGCGCTGCGGAGAAGGGTTGCGACGATTTGCGATGCCAACGATGCCTTCCGCAATCCTCCGGCGCTCTCATGGTCTCCGGATGGCCATACGTTGGTGACGACCGACTGTGGCGGCAAGAACGAAAGTCCCGCTCTCACTCTGATCTCCGTTGACACAGGACAGAAGCACCAGCTAACGCATGCTCCTCCGCGTACAGTGGATGACCAGGCCGCCTTCTCACCGGATGGAACGCTGATCGCATTCCGGCGTTCCCAGGGAGACTCTTCCGACGAGATATACATCGTGCCAGCGACGGGTGGCCTAGAGCGAAAGCTCACTTCCCGGTCAAACCCCATCGATGGTCTGGCGTGGAGTTCCGACGGGAAGCGAATTATCTTTTCATCAGGGCGGGCAACAAGCCTCGGCAATATCTGGAGCCTTCCTCTGAGTGGAGGATCGCCAACCGCCGTCACAACGCCGCTCACGCACACCTCGTCCCCGACGGTCTCGCCCGTCGGACATCGCATGGCCTATGTCGACTCGCCCAACAACGTGTCCGTGTGGCGTCTTGGCGTTGAGCCTCACGGTGATTCGGAACCGTTCATCACTTCCAACTTCTTCGACGCGAGCGCCGTTTATTCCCCGGATGGGGCGCGTGTCGCGTTCCGCAGCGACCGCTCCGGGGCAAACGAAATCTGGATATGTAAGAGCGACGGCAGCGAGCCGAAGAGGATCACGCACTTCGACGGGCCCATGACTGGTTCTCCACGCTGGTCGCCCGACGGACGGTCGCTCGCCTTTGACTCAAGGGAAGGTGGGCGCGCGGATGTTTACGTTGTAAACCTGGATAGCGGTGAATCTGTACGAATCACGAACTCCGCCGCAACCAATTCCGATAATGTCGTCCCAGGCTGGTCGCGCGATGGAAGTGCGGTCTACTTCAGCTCCAATCGAACGGGGACCTGGCAAATCTGGCAACACGCGCTTGACACGGGTGCTGAGACCCAGATCACGACGAACGGCGGCTTTAACGCAACGGAGGCTCCGGACGGCAACTCTCTCCTCTATGTGGGAGACATGGATCGTACCGGGATTCGGCGGCTATCCCTTCAACAAACACATGACGACACTCCCTTAGCATCCCTTGGACCGGGGTTATGGCACGCCTGGACTGTGTCCCGGGACGGGCTGTTCTATCTGAAGCGATTTCCTTCGACAGCAGCGATGACGCTCTTTCGGCTCGATCTGAGATCGGGTAAAACGCAGGTTCTCGGGCAGGCCACGCAAGCCGTGAACGACACCATCTCGCCCTCTCCCGACGGCCGATGGGTTCTATTCGCCCGGCGCTCGAACACAAATAGCAGCATCATGATCCTGGACGGTTGGAATTAGTCTTTTCATTCTCCACGAGGCGCACTCTTGAAGAGAAACCTTCTTAAGCGAAATTCTCAGGGATGCGGCAGTTCTACGGTGATGACGTATGTGCCTGCGGAGAGTTCGTAGGCACTGAAATTCTGACCGTCCGCTACCTTCCGCACAAGAGGACTTTTCGATAGCGGCTTACCGTTCATCACACCGGTCTCAGCTTCCGAAGCGGGCAGCGATATTCGTGCACTCGTATTTGCGGGAATGGTGATGTTCCATTTTGCGCTGCTTCCTTTTATTGTCCATTGAGATTGGATCGCGCCGTAGCGAGATTCATAGGAGAAGTCCAGATTGCCTAAGCTCGCGCCGAAATTCGGATGGAGAACGATCGTGTGAAAACCGGCGTCCGTGGCTGTGGCATCGATCCCGGCAGCATAGCGGTAAAGCCATTCCCCGACGGCTCCATAGGCATAGTGGTTGAAGGAATTCATGCCGGGATCGCTGATCATTTTGTCGCCGTTCCAGCGTTCCCACATGGTCGTGGCGTCATGCCCCACCATGTATCCCCACGAGGGATATTCGGTGTTGAGCAAGAGCCGGTAAGCGGCATCTGCGTGCCCGGTGTCACTGAGCACTTCCAGAAGGTACGGGGTCCCGAGAAAACCTGTACCGAGCTTCCAGCCATTCGCCGTAATCCGACCAACCAGTCTGTTGGCGGCCTGCGAACGCAGATTGTCGGGCAGCAGGTTCATGTGTAAAGCCAGAACGTAACCGGTCTGGGTTTCCACCGGCGCTGCGGAGTGATTCGCTTCTGCGCCTTCTTGCCGTTGGATCACGGCCCCGACATATCCATCCGGGCGAACGTATGCGTGGATAAACGCAGACTTGATCTTCTCGAACAGATCCGCATACGTTTGCTCGTCATCGTTTCTTCCGATGGCGTGAGCCATCTGCTGCATCAGTCGAACGTCATAGGCCCAGTATGCTGTTGCCAGAAGCTCCTCGGACGTCGGACCTTCCGGAGCGAGCCAGTCGCCGAAGGCAATGCCGGACTTGTTCTTCCAGATGTAATCCGGGTTCGCAGCGAGAATCGCAGCGAGGTATTTGGCCATGCCGTCCCAGCTCTGCCGGATAATGCTTTGATCTCCAGTCTGTATCCACGAGGTCCAGGGAACGATGACTCCGGCGTCGCTCCAGCCCGGGCCGTAGCCGGGGTTTGGTTTACTGGTGCCGGGCGCGTAGATGCCGTACATCGCAGTTCCTACCTGCGTTCCCTGGAGATCGGCTGCGTACTTGCGCGAGAAGGCTGTGAGGTCCATATTGAAGGCCGCAGTGCGCCAGAAGACCTGCGCATCCGCAGCCCATCCCAGGCGCTCATCCCGTTGCGGGCAGTCGGTGGGCACGCTGAGAAAGTTGGAGCGCTGGCCCCAGAGGATATTGCTCCAGAGTCGGTTCAGCATCTCGTTGCCTGTCTTCAACTGCGCCGTGATCGGAGCATCTGTATTCAATGCCACGGCCTGTACTGCGCTGAGACGCGGACCGTCTGATAGTCCGGATATTTCCATGTAGCGAAACCCGTGGAAGGTAAAGGATGGCTGATACTCTTCCACTCCCTTACCTGCCAGGATGTAATGGTCTGTTGCTTTCGCGTTCCTCAGATTTTCTACATACAGGGTTCCGTCGGGATTCAGCAACTCGCCAAAGCGCAGTTGTACATCGACTCCTGCTTTTCCCTCTATTCGAATTCTCGGGACACCTGCAAAGTTCTGGCCGAAGTCGTAAATAAAGACGCCCGGCCTCGGGTTTGTCATCGACTTTGCCTGGAGAAGCTGCGTGGCACGAATCGGCTGAAATGACTGCCACACGATCTCCGGTTCGTGTGGATGAACCAAAGAGACTGGATGCCAACTCGCATCGGAAAAAGATACCGTGTCCCAACCTACTTGCAGGCGTCGTGCGTCGTACGTTTCTCCGTTATAGATTTCCGCGGATGTTATGGGCGAAATATCTGCCTTCCACGATTCATCGGTTGCGATCCAGTCCACAGTTCCATCGGTGTATGCGATTCTGAGCTGGGCCTTGAGTGCATTCGGAGTGTCGCCATAATTATTGCCCTGGCCGATCCATTCAAGCGGAGTCGAATACCAACCTGGGGCGAGATAGGCTCCCACGGCGTTGTCTCCTTGTTGCATGAGCACCGTCACGTCATAAGCCTGATACGTCACGCGCTGGCGGTAGTCTGTCCATCCGGGGGCAAGAACCTGATCTCCAACCGGCTTGCCATTCAGGCTGAATTTGTATGCTCCAAGCGCAGTGGCATAAAGCCTCGCAGATGCCACTGTCTTTGTGAGCCGGAAATTGTGTCTCAACGCAGCCACAGCGGCAGTCGGCGTCGGATTTCCGAGCTTGTCCTGTCCGCCGAACGCATCTTTGGCAGACGCATATTGCACTGCATGGGGCCACGCGGCATCATCATAGTTCGCTGTATACCAATGATCCGGCGCATTGAACTGCGCCTTCCATGCAGGCGTTCCGGTTTTTAATACCTTGGCGCTGCCATCTGCCATCGCCAGATACAGAGTGGCACTCATGGGCGTCTGGCCGTGGTTTTCTCCGGCGAAGCGCGTTATTTCGATGGCAAGGAGATTCTGCCCCGGATGTAATTTGTCCGTGACTTCCGCCCGGGTATAGGTTTTCCACGGAGTGCGACCCCAAGCTGGCTGCGACTGTGCCTTCACAACCTGTGAGCCGTTCATCCATGCGGCAGGAGTATCTTCGCCGGTGACGTAGAGCTCTGCGTGTTTTACTTGTTGCGGCACATCGAACGTCAAGCGGAAGTCGTGCCTCGTCTGCCCTTTTCTTTCGTCGCCTGAGACAGGCAAATTTGTGATCCACTCTGCCTGCGCCTCCCGCACACTTTTCTGCTCGGCGTCCTCATAGCCAATCCATTTCGCCGTCCAGTTCGATGGATCCAGCAGACCCGTCTCCCACCAGCTCACATCACTGAGGGGATAGGCTCTGCCCTTCATGTCCCAGGCTTGTACGCGCCAGTAATAACGAGTCTCGGGTAATAGCTGCGGACCACCGTAGGGAACATCCACCGAACGGTCCGATTCCACGCGTCCGCTATCCCAGACGTCGGGGTGGCTATTCTCCAGCAGCCTCGGAGCACTCGCCACCAGAATTCTGTAGGCAGTCTGCTTTGCGCCAATGCGGCCGTCCTGCAGTTTCCACGAAAGGAGCGGCTCTTTCGTATCGTCGCCAAGAGGTCTATCAAGCGAATCGCACTGAAGAGCTACTGGTTTCCCTGGTTCGGCACGACTGGCCGCCAATGCAAGCTGCACAGGTACTACGAGGAGAATGGAAACACAAACTGATAGCAATCTCATGACAAGTGATCTTATCCAGTTATTAATTTCTGTAAGTGCTAACGAATAGCTGATAGTTTCTGCGGCGTAACAGGCAGTTTCAAATGTATTCGTCATGCCCATCATCATGAGCTGCCGCGCGCACAGCGGAGATGACTTCAGGACGTCTGTGACATCAACATGCGGAGGGTACCACGTTCACCGGAGAGGATGCGAATACCGTCGATAGTTTTCGATGCAGCACCATTGGCTACCTGCACGGTGTAGTCGAAGTCGCGGAAACGATAGCTGAGTCGATCCGCAGAAACTTCTCGCAACGCGCTGCGATCGGCAGCCCATTGGAAGATCAGGCCAAGCCGGGAGTGCGAGGGCACTCCGCTTAGACTGAACTCGATCTCGCGCTCGTGAAACACGGACACAAACTTCCCGCCGCCGGATAGAGGCACGCTGGTTCGCAGCGATGAACCCCTCTCGCTCACAGCAGGCAGACCGGCCACGGTCAGGCGTGTCTGCCTTCCGTCCTGTCCGATCAACACAAAACAGCCCATGGCTCGCGTTCCAGCTCGACCGGCGCGCACTTCGTCATCGCTCCAGTGATATCCATCCAGGACTGCCAGCATGCGCTGTTCGATGCCATGTTGGCGAACAGGTTCCGTCAGATGCGGCTGCGGAAACCGGTCGTTGTAAACATGCAGGTCACGCAGATAGAACTGATCGTCGCGAAAGTGCAGATTCGCACGCAGATATTTGCTCTGATACCAGACGGTGCGCTGCGGCAGATGTTCGTTGCCGAATGGATCGGCCAGCATCACCTGGGCTTGCGTCGGTGTTGACTTGAACGTTTGCTTAAAACGGCGCCCCGTCTCGCCCATCGTCTCGACAAGCAGGCCGCCGTCTCTGAGTGCAAGCGCGAGTTTATCCATCTGCATCGGATAGGCTTTGCGCATCATCGGCCAACCGAAACTATTTTCCTGGCCAAGCTGCGCGTAGGAGAAAGATTGGGTAGGCGCATGCGCGATCATATCGAGAAATCTATCGACAAACGTTTCCGACTGTCCTGACGGCCAGACGGGCTCTATCGTATCGGGATACGGAAACGCTTTGTCGTAGTAGTAGACCGGGTCTTGCCCCAGCAGGCGGAACATCGGAGTCGAGATCTGATTCTTTGCTTCCAACGCCGGACTCCACGCGTTCTCGCGGTTCGGATAGTAGCCTGCAATGGGCGCACCCCAGATGGTGAAACCATCTGTTGCCAGCTGGTCGCGGCAATTGCCGAAAGCATCGATCACATAATGGTCGGACAGATGTGCAATGGTGATGGCGTCCAGATTCCAGGACGCTACGGTCTTGGCATCGCGGCCGAAGATACGCCTGAAGGTCGCCATGGCGGTGTCAGCGAGTTTGCGGCGTTCATCGGGAGTGTAGCCGATGGCATAGGCGATGGGCACGTGGTAATCCCACTCCCATTCCGGATTGCCGCGCCACGCGATCCCAGCATCGTCGCAGATTCTCCGGTTCATCTCGAACCAGATGCCGACCTCGTGATCTGAGGGCATTTCAGCCTTAAGGAAGTCCACAAATGGTCCTTCGACAAGCGCATCGTACTGCAGCAGCCAGGTCGCAGGAAATTTGTGTGCCCTGATCAAAGCCATCTGCTCTCTCACCGGCTGGATCAGGTCCATCTTTTCGCGCGGTTCCTCCGCACGGATAAAGTTCATGATGTTGATGGCGCGCAATGGTGTGGCTGCTGCGAAGGCTTCTGCAGAGACAGCGGGCAATACGCTCGATGCAACCAGGGTCTTTAGACCGCTGGCCAGCATCTCTCTTCGAGTCAGAAGAGATTGCCCGCCTTCCGCTGACATCTTTGCCATCGACAATTCCTTTTCGACGCTGGCTCTCCTGTTGCAATCATTCCACAGCGCATTTGGAATTGTTTATGCTAACGTACTCGCCATTTTGTGGACAGCGCTGCGAGTTTTTCGTTCATTGTGGGTTGCGGTTTGGGTGGTTGCTTTGGATTGGATGCGGGACGGCCCGCCGGCTCCATCAATGCTTTCATCGAGAGCGAAATGCGTTTGGTTTTAGCGTCGGCGCTGAGCACCTTCACTTTGACGATCTGCCCGGTCTTCACGGCGTCAGACGGCTCTTTGATGAAGCGGTTGGAAAGCTCGCTGATGTGGACGAGTCCGTCCTGATGAACCCCGATATCGATGAAAGCTCCAAATTTTGTCACGTTTGTCACGACGCCTTCCAGAACCATTCCAACCTGCACGTCAGAGATTTCCTTTACCGACTCGTGGAAACTGGGCGCGACGAATTTGTCGCGAGGATCGCGGCCGGGTTTGCGCAATTCTTCCAGGATGTCGTTCAGCGTAAATGTCCCGGCTGAAAACTTCTGGCGATCGACTTTTTCGAGCAGTTGGGGATTGCGGATGATCTCGTCAATCGGCGTCTGCAACGACTGCGCGATCTGCTCCGCGACAGGATAGGATTCGGGATGCACGGCGGTCATGTCGAGCGGATTATCTCCGCCACGTATGCGCAGGAAACCGGCGGCCTGCTCGAATGTTTTGGGACCGACGCCGGAGACTTCAAGCAGCTCCGTACGCGTGCGAAAGCGTCCGTGCTGATTGCGATGGTTGACGATGTTGAGCGCAGTCCGCTCCGTCACTCCAGCCACGTAGCGCAGCAGAGTCCACGAAGAAGTATTGAGATCTACGCCCACGCGGTTCACGCAGCTCTCAACGACGTTTTCGAGCGATTCGTGTAACTGGCGTTGATCGACATCATGCTGATACTGGCCAACGCCAATCGATTTCGGATCGACCTTGACCAGCTCCGAGAGCGGGTCCTGCAGGCGGCGCGCGATGGAGATGGCTCCGCGCACGGTGAGGTCGAGATCGGGAAATTCCTGTCGCGCAATGTCTGAAGCGGAGTAGACGCTTGCGCCCGACTCGCTCACGGTGACAGAGAAAACATCCTGAATCCCTTTTTCGCGCAGGAAGTCACGCACGAAAGCATCCGTTTCGCGCGACGCTGTCCCGTTCCCGATAGCAATGGCGCGCACATTGTGCTGTCGCAGCAGTGCTTCTATTTTCACGCCGGCTTCGGCGACGCCGTGTTTCGAGGTGTGCGGATAGATGACATCATGGGCAAGCATCTTTCCGGTTTCATCCACCACTGCGATTTTGCAGCCCGTGCGCAGGCCGGGATCGATGCCGAGAACAGAAATTGGTCCTGCAGGAGGGGCCAGCAAAACCTGATAGAGGTTATCGCGGAAGACCTGAATGGCTTCTGTATCAGAGCGCTGCTTTAATTCGAAACGAATCTCTGCCTGAATCGAAGAGTTGAGGAGACGCTGCCAGGAATCGTCGATGGCCAGCTCAAGCTGCCGCGTCCAATCACCTTGCCTGCGCAATGTATGGGCCTGTATGACGGAGATAGAACGCTGGGTTTCAAGTTCAATGAGAAAGTAGAGTACGTTTTCGCTTTCCCCGCGGCGAATGGCCAGCATGCGATGCGAAGGGATCGTTTTCACCGGCTCCTTGTACTCGTAATACATCCGGAATTTTTTCTGCTCGTCCTTGGCATCGAGTGTCTTGCGGCTGATGACCACCCCTTCGTCGAACATGAGCCGGCGCAGCGCTTTGCGCAGGTCGGCATCTTCGCTGATCCATTCGGCGACGATGTGCCGCGCACCTTCGAGCGCCTCTTCTGGCGTCGTCACGCCGAGTTCGGCGTTGATAAATCCCGCAACAAGATTTTCCAGCGGCTCTGCACCGGCTTGCTGCTGCCACAGATATTGCGCCAATGGCTCCAGCCCTTTCTCCCGCGCTATGGTCGCCTTGGTCCGGCGCTTCGGCTTGTAGGGAAGATAAAGGTCTTCGAGCTCGCTCTTGTCGATGCTGACCTCGATGCGCGCTTTCAATTCTTCCGTCAGCTTGCCTTGCTCGCCGATAGAAGACAGGATAGTGGCCCGACGCTCTTCCAGATCGCGGAAGTAGGCAAGCTTCTCTTCGATGTCGCGAATCTGAACCTCATCCAGGTTGCCGGTCGCCTCTTTGCGATAGCGGGCAATGAACGGAACCGTGCCGCCGGCATCGAGCAATTCGATTACGGCAACGAGGCCGCGCACAGGAAGGTTAAGTGTTTGGGCAATATGAAGGAGAATTTCAGGGGATAGAGATTTTACGTCGCTCATGAACTGTCTTCGTCCATGCTACATGGCTCGAGTGAGGAAATTTTACGGAATCGCGTGATGCCTCATGAGTATCGAGTGAGATCGTTTCTTCATCACATCAGAACTTGGTTGACAAGGTATTTTCAAAAATAGGTGTTTGAATAAAACGTCAACATGAAGAGTAGACACTTTGCCATTCATAGTTTCTAATGTTTGTTACTTAAGTGGGGATATAGATTCGAGTGGGTTATCAAGCGATGTAGAGTGTCGTGGTGACCAACAGAGCGCTTGCAGGTTTCTGAACGATGATCGAGATGAACAAAAAGATGGTGGTACGAGCCATAGCCGTGTTGCTCCTGACGACCTGCAGCAGAGTTTATCCGCAATTGAGTTCCATGAGCGCCTCGAAATTGGAAGGACAAACCCAGGTCGATTGGCCTGTCTATGGGGGGCAAGCCGCTGGCGATCACTATTCCACTCTCTCGCAGATCAATCGAAAGAATGTGCACGACCTTCAGGTTGCCTGGAAATTCGACGGGCAAGAAGAGGGAGGACTGGAAACAAGTCCGATCATCGTGGGACGGGTTCTTTATGCTTATACCGCCACCCAAAAGGTTATTGCGCTGGATGCTGCATCAGGCAAGCTGATCTGGAAATTCGATTCGGGGATTCGAGGCACGCAGCCGGTACGCGGCGTCTCCTATTGGACGGATGGAAAGGAGAGTCGCATCTTCGCTGGCGTGATGAATTACCTGTACGCTCTCGACGCGAAAACGGGCAAGCCAGTGCCGAGTTTTGGAGAGGGCGGAAGAGTTGATTTACGCAAGGGGCTCGGAGGCGATTATCAGACACGATCGATTGCGCTCACTACTCCGGGAATCATCTACAAGGATCTCATCATCGTTGGTGGACGCAATCCCGAGACACATCCCGCACCTCCTGGCGATATTCGAGCATTCGATGTTCGCACCGGGAATCTCCGCTGGAAGTTTCATACGATCCCACATCCCGGCGAGTTCGGATACGATACCTGGCCGAAAGATGCGTGGCAGACCGCCGGCGCTGCAAATAACTGGGCGGGAATGGCTCTCGATTCCAAACGAGGGATTGTCTATGTGCCGACTGGCTCGCCGGTGTTTGACTTCTACGGTGCAGATCGCATCGGAGACGATCTGTTTGCAGACACCCTGCTAGCTCTCGATGCAGAGACCGGCAGACGCATCTGGCATTTTCAGGGCGTGCATCACGATATCTGGGATCGCGATTTTCCGTCACCGCCTGCGCTGGTTTCCGTAAGACGCAACGGGAAACAGGTAGACGCCGTTGCGCAAACGACCAAGCAGGGCTTCCTCTTTCTATTCGACCGCTCGACAGGCAAGCCGCTCTTTCCTATCGAAGAACGCAAGTATCCGGCCAGCGAAGTTCCGGGAGAGGTGACTTCGCCTACCCAGCCAGTCCCGACTTTGCCAGAGCCGTTCACACGCCAACGTCTCACAGAAGAAATACTCACAACTCGAACACCGCAAGCGCATGACTGGGCGGTGAAAGAATTCAAGACATTCCGCAGCGGAGGACAGTTTATTCCTACCGGGCTCGACAAGGAGACGGTCGTCTTTCCCTGTTTTCTTGGCGGTGCGGAGTGGGGCGGACCGGCAGTCGATCCGCTACGCGGCGTGATCTTTATCAACGCGAATGAAGCAGCGTGTGTCATCGCACTTACGGAGAATAAGCCGGGCGGAAGCATTGGAGAAAGAACGTATCAGAACCAATGCAGCGTTTGTCACGGTGATAACCGGACGGGCTCGCCACCGACTTTTCCTTCCTTAGTTAATATCGGAAAGCGGCAATCTCAGTTACAAATCGAAACTACAATCCTTCAGGGAAAGGGCCGGATGCCGTCTTTCCCGAATTTGGCTGGCGAGCACCTTCACTCGTTAACAAACTTCCTGACGGATGTGGCGATCTCCGACCCGGACCACGATGCGCTCTACTCCAGCGCGAGCGACGGCGCACCCATGAAATACCGTATAACCGGATCACGTGACTTTCTGGATCCAGACGGATATCCAGCTGTCGCTCCTCCGTGGGGAACCCTCAGCGCCATCGATCTAAATACCGGGAAATATCTCTGGAAGATACCCTTTGGGGAATATCCAAAGCTGGTTGCAAAAGGGATGACAAACACTGGCTCCGAAAACTACGGCGGCCCCATCCTGACTGCGGGTGGACTCTTATTTATCGGGGCGACCGTATATGACAATAAGTTTCGAGCTATCGATAGCAACACAGGTCATTTACTTTGGGAGACTGTGCTTCCCTTTGCGGCTGTAGCAACACCGGCAACCTATATGATCGATGGAAAGCAGTATGTAGTCATCGCCAGCGGAGGCGGCAAGGATCCTAAGTCGCCCTCCGGTAGTGTGTATGTCGCATTTACTTTACCGTAAACGCAACTACCGGGGACGTAATGCCGCTGATCCGCATAGCGTTGAGATGTGTCCGAAGCTGCTGAAGGCGGGAGATTTTCCGGTCAAGTACTGCAACGATTTCATAGACATACAACGAACGATTCTGATTCAGCCCACTTATGTGCCGATCTCCGCATCAGAAACAAAGTGAATGCGTGAGGGGATATCTCATGATAGATAGATGTTTCAATTCGGCGTGCAAAAGGAAACTCGAATACTTACGCGACGGGCGAGTAGTTCGGATCACAAGGGGAAAGGATGAAGATGCGTCCGTGGAGCACTATTGGCTATGCGGACCGTGCTACGAAACTTACGATTTCGAATTTCCGCCGGACGGCTCGGTGACGATAAGAGAAAGATCGGGAGACCATAGAGAGGAATTCTATTTTCATGATGTGGTTTTGCCGGAACGGAGACAGTTAGCTGATAGACGGCAATACAAACGATAGATGACTCAAGCTCGTCTGTACGATTTGACGGAACATCCGAATTGACCCGAACTTGAATTGATCCTCCCTGCTTGCACCATTGATTGATGGCTGTACAGTAACTGGACTTGGGTGCTCATCCGTTCTTCACTCGTGAGAAAGCATAGTGCCATTCGACCCATGCTACTGACGATCCACTGAGCTCTTCCTTCTACTCTTGTTAAACCATGTTTGCTTTTGCCCTATAGACTCGAAGAGGACTGTTGACCGCTCACAGCTCTGAAGGCTGGTTTCATGACGATTCTGCTGAATGCTATTGAAGCTCGCGTGTTGGGCGCCCTGGTTGAAAAGGAGATCACGACACCGGAGTACTATCCTCTGTCGCTCAATGCGCTGGTGAATGCCTGCAACCAGAAGAACAATCGGGATCCAGTGATGCATCTCGATGAAGGTGAAGTTCGGCAGGCATTGCATGGTCTGGAAGACCAACAGCTCGCCAGCCCCACGCGCGGCTCGGATAGCCGGGTGGCGAAGTATGAGCATCATTTGCAAGAGGTCTTCAACTTCACACGCGGCGAGGCAGCGGTGCTATGTGTCCTGTTGCTGCGTGGCCCACAAACACCGGGCGAACTGCGCGGCCGCACGGAGCGTATGCATCGCTTTCAAGAACTCGATGATGTGCTGTTTGCCTTGCAGAGGCTCATCCAGCGCGAGCCGCCACTGGTGAAGGCGCTTCCACGGCAGCCGGGCACGAAAGAGATTCGCTACGCGCATCTCCTCTCAGGCGAGGTCGACGGATTGTTAGAGGCGACCCAACCATCCAGCATGACTGGAGCGGATGCTCCTCCATACGGCAGTGAACGCCTGGTCCAACTGGAAGCCGAAGTAGCCAGACTGCGAGAGGAACTTGCCGAAATCAAGGAACAGATAGCAAGACTCATCGAGAAGAGTCAATGAGGTTTTACTAGGATGAGAGGAACCAGCAGTCGCGGATAATTGGATTGCTGGTCTTTCTCATTGGTCGACCCATACGGCTGCGTGGAAGCATTCGTCTGTTTTCTTCCATCGAGAATCGACAGTGCCGCCAATAACGATGGCGTCCTTGTAGATTCCGGGACGCCATCGTTGTTCGTGTCCAGTGATTGTCTGACGGTCAGAAGATGTATTTGACCGCCAGTTGCAGTTCACGGTTGTTCGATCGTGTTGAGGTTACCTGGCCGAAGGTGCTATCCCCCAGGTTGGAATCCGGGGTCGACCACTGCGGTGTATTGAAGGCATTGAATGCCTCGAAGCGCATCTGTAGCTGCTGCGCCTCGTTGAATGGCATCGCAAAGTTCTTCATCATGGCCAGATTCACCACATCGGTCGCCGGAGATACCAGCGGGTTACGGGTTGAGCTTCCAAAGTTCACGGTGCTGAGGGTAAACGCATTCGTATTGAACCAGTTGTCGATCGACTGATGTGCCACCGACAGTTTCGAGCCGGGTACTCTGTCGGGACGCTCCCATTGATTGTCCGTATTCTGCCCGTCACTGCTCTGCAGAATATCGTAGGGATTACCGCTGGCGAGCTGCACCAGGCCGTTGAAAGCCCAGCCATTCACCAGCAGCTTGGCTGCCGTGCCGCTCTTGGCAAAGGTGGGCAGCATCCACACGTAACCTATCGACAGGTTGTGCCGCTGGTCGGTCGTGCCGCTTGCCCACTCATGCGGGTCGCGAGGATTCTGGCATCCACAGCCGC
>JAATFH010000439.1 GCA_015655315.1 Terriglobales bacterium | reverse complement strand
ACTGTCCAGCTTTCAGGAGGCATAGGCGCAGTTGCTACCAGCATGAATCTCGGGTTAACGGTCTCGCTGGAAAACCCTTCTTTCGTACCGGCAACGATGAACCTGCCGACGCTCCAACTGACGACGGAGGGTGGAGCGCCGATCCTCAACAAGGATGATTATGTGCCGGGCAACATCTCCGTTTCCGCCGGAACAGTCGACCCAAATGATTCTCCTTACACCGGGACCATGCAGGCTCATCTCCACGGAAACAGTACGCTTCTGATGCCCAAGAAGCCCTACAAGGTAAAGCTGGCCGCGAAAGCCCCTCTTCTGGGCATGCCTTCGAATAAGAACTGGATTCTGCTGGCAAACTACGATGACAAAGCGCTCATGCGGAATTACGTAGCCTTAGAGCTGAGCAAGCGGCTGGGGATGCCATGGACTCCCAGCTCTGTCTTCGTCGAACTGTTTCTCAACGGTCAGTATCAGGGTAACTACCAACTGACGCAGGACATAGATATCGGCAAGACCCAGGTGAATATCAACGAAATGGACGATACGGATAATTCCGGAAAATCGCTGACCGGAGGATATCTTCTGGAAATCGACCAGCGCCAGGACGAGGATTTCGTATTTACCACACCGGTCGGAGTGAAGTTCGGGCTGGAGAACCCCGATCCAGCGACCCCAGAGCAGTCGGCCTACATACAAAACTATGTGGTGCAAGCCGAGAACTCCCTCTTCTCAGAAAACTTTGCCGATCCGAGCAGTGGCTGGCCTGCTTATTTCGATCAAGATACCCTCATCAATTGGTTCCTGGTCAATGAAATCATGGGCAACGCAGATGCAAATTTCTTCAGCAGTGATTACGTATACAAAGATAAGAACAATCCGCTTCTCTACATGGGACCGGTGTGGGATTTTGATGCTAGTAGCGGCAACTATTTTCCCATCGCGAACCCAGATATGTGGTGGGTGGGAACGAATGCTATCTGGTACTCGCGATTATTTCAGGACCCGAAGTTCACCGATGCTGTCATCGCCCGGTGGAAGCAGGTCAAAGCATCGCAACTGGACACACTCCCTGCCTTCATCGATCAGACTGCCGCGTATCTGAATCAGTCTCAGCAGAACAACTTTGAGCGCTGGCCCATCCTTGGCGAAGCGGTATGGCCCAATTCCGAAGTTGCCGGCTCCTATCCAGGCGAGGTCACATTCCTGAAGAGCTGGCTGACACAGCGCATCGCCTGGATGGACTCGCAGTTCAGCCAGGGAATCGGGCCGAGTGGACGGGGAAGCCCACAGGGGAGCGGCTCTGGAAGCGGCTCTGGGAGCGGCTCAGGTTCGAACAGCACACACGGTAGCAGGCATTGATTACCCGTAAATTCAGATCTGCGAAAAATCTGTCGGCGTCAGGATCAGGCTCGTGATATTGCTGACGATCGATTCAAAGGCATAGCGCGGTGATGTCGACAGCTTCTTCCAGTTCGGATCGTTGCTGAAGGCGGTCCACTTGTCGTTCATCTCGGCGATGTCGCCAAAGCTGAGCATGTAAGTCAGATTCGGCAGCCGCGGTCCGATGAGCGTGTCGCCATAAAAGACCTGCCCAAAGCCTGCCTTCTGGAAAATCTCGAATTCGCCGTTATTAAACATCTCAACTTTGCGGACATGGTCCTGGTTTGTCGGGCTTTCATAGGTGCGCAGTTGAAAGACGCGCTTGCCATGCTGCGCGGTTGCTGCCGGAGGCGTGAGCTTCGGCCAGCCTTCAAAGGCGATCAGCAGCGAGCTTTCGATGCGAACGTAAGCGGGTGCAATGGCTGGAGTGCTCCAGAAAGGCTCAGCCGCCTGCATGAATTGCTTGTCCTGCGCGAGATGCAGATCGGCAGTCACAAGCGCTTCAACAGAAGTACTGGGGATGAGAACGTAGAGTGTCGGCGTCTCCGGCCCTATGGTGAGAGTAAACGCACCTATCGGTGACATTCCCATGCGGTTCAGAGCCGGAATCAACGCTTCGGACACATACTTCTCGGTCAGCTTGGTCTGCGGACCCGACTGCATAAGGTACTTGCGCAGCTCATAATATTCGCGCGGCTTGCCAGTCGATTCCTGCGCTCCGGATTTAGCTGCGAGTGCCAGTGCCGATGCGGCCAGCGATGAAGTGAGAAAGCGGCGACGTTCCAAGTGTCCCTCCTGATGATTCCTTGGATTGTATCCGAGGCAAAATGTGGATTACATCGTGATGATCCTTTGCAGCGCCTGGCCTCATCCAATAAAGAAATTTAAGCAAATAGGTGCAATCCATGAGCGAAAGAAGAGTGTTGATCGTCGGCGTCACGGGAATCGCTGGCGGTAACCTCGCGCAGCATCTCGTTGACAGGGGCTGGCAGGTCCACGGGCTTGCCCGCAATCCCCAGTCCGCAGAAAAAATTCAGCCGATTGCGGTCGATCTGCTAGACCGTGAAGCCGCGGCGCGCGCGCTTGCGGGACTCGATATCACCGACGTTTTCATCACGGCATGGCTGCGGCAGAATTCGGAAAAAGAAAATATCCGCGTGAACGGCGCCATGGTGAAGAACCTGTTTGCCGCTCTTGAAGGCGCGAAGAACCTGAAGCACGCGGCGCTGGTCACTGGAACCAAGCACTATCTTGGACCCTTCGAATCATACGGCAAGACCATGGCGGAGACGCCATTCCGCGAAGACCAGCCGCGCCTGCCCGGCGAGAATTTCTATTACACGCAGGAAGACATTCTGTTTGCAGCCGCGAAACGTATGGGCTTTACGTGGAGCGTGCATCGCGCCCATACCGTCATCGGATACGCCCTCGGCAATGCCATGAATATGGGTGTGACGCTGGCTGTCTACGCAACCCTCTGCCGCGAATATGGGCTGCCTTTCGTCTTTCCCGGCTCGCAGGAACAGTGGAATTTCCTGACCGATGTCTGCGATGCAAAGCTGTTGGCGAAACAACTGGAGTGGGCCGCGATCACCCCTGCAGCGCACGACCAGGCGTTCAACACCGTAAATGGCGATATCTTTCGCTGGCGCTGGCTCTGGCCGCAGATCGCCGCTTATTTCGGCGTGGAAGCCGCACCTCCGCCCGCGGAGACGGTTCCACTAGAGCTGCAGATGCGAGACGCCGCTCCAATGTGGGAGAAGATTGCCTCAAAATACTGCCTGATCGAAAACAGGGTCGAGAAGCTCGTCTCCTGGTGGCATACCGATGCCGATCTGGGGCGCAGGATTGAGTGTGTGAACGACATGAGCAAGAGCCGCAGGCTCGGCTTCAAGGAGTACCACGAGACACTTCCATCATTCCTGGAACTCTTCGAGCATCTGAAACGGTCGAAGGTGATCCCGACATTCTAAACGACAGGCACGCCCCACTTCGTTGCCTGGAGAGGGGCATGCTGTATTTGAAGAGTTGTCGTCCTGACCCTAAGGAACGAAGGGGAAGGATCTGTTTTTCTTTTGGTCAGCAGAAATGCGGGCGAGCCGTTAAAAGCAGATCCTTCGACTGCGTATGACGCAAAAACGCGTCATACGCCGCTCAGGATGACAATCAATGTCGATACGACCTGGATGAAGCACCGGCTTCAAATTACGACCGTCTCCTGGTATTCGCCAAATACTTCGCGCATGGCGGCTGCAACTTCACCCACCGTGGCATAGCTCTCGACTGCTTCGAGGATCGCCGGCATCAGATTTTCGCCTGAGCGCGCGTGATCTTTCACGCGGTTGACAGCCGCTTGCCAGATACCTTTGTCACGCCGCAAACGCAGAGCCTGCACCCGCTCGACCTGCCTGCGCTCCAGGTCTTCATCGATGCGCTGGATGGGGATGGACGGTTCCTCTTCGCGAGTGAAGCGGTTGACTCCGACAACCGTTGCTTCCCCGGAATCAACCGCGCGCTGGTAGTCGTATGCCGCATTCTGAATTTCCTGCTGCACCCAGCCACGCTCGATGGCGCGCAGCATACCGCCAAGTGCGTCGATGCGGTCCAAGTACGTCTTCACCTGCTGCTCGATTTCGTGGGTCAGCGATTCGACATAGTACGAACCGGCGAAGGGGTCGATGGTTTGCGCGACTCCCGATTCACTGGCAATGATCTGCTGCGTGCGCAGGGCAATACGCGCGGCCTCTTCCGTCGGCAGAGCCAGCGCCTCGTCATAGCCATTGGTATGCAGCGACTGCGTGCCTCCGAGGACCGCAGAGAGTGCCTGAATCGCAGTGCGGACGATATTGTTCTCCGGCTGCTGCGCGGTGAGCGTCGAGCCGGCGGTCTGCGTATGGAAGCGCAGCATCCACGAGCGCGGATTCTTCGCCCCGAAATGATCGCGCATCAGGTGCGCCCAGACGCGGCGCGCGCAGCGGAACTTCGCGACCTCTTCCAGGAAATTATTGTGCGCGTTGAAGAAGAACGAGAGGCGCGGCGCGAATTTGTCCACGTCCAGACCGGCATCGATGGCGGCCTGCACATACGTCACGCCGTTCGCCAGCGTAAAGGCAACTTCCTGGGCAGCGGTCGATCCCGCTTCACGCATGTGGTAGCCGGAAATGGAGATCGTGTTCCACTCAGGCACTTCGTCCTTTGCCCACGCGAACATGTCGGTGATGATGCGCATGGCATGCCGGATTGGATAGATGTAGGTGCCGCGCGCAATGTACTCCTTGAGGATGTCGTCCTGCACGCTGCCGGAAAGCTGTGTCACCTGCGCGCCGGTACGCTTCGCAACCGCGACATAGAGTGCAAGCAGGATGCTCGCCGTCGCGTTGATGGTCATCGAGGTAGAAATCCTGGCGAGCGGAATACCGTCAAAAAGACGTTCCATGTCCTCAATAGAATCGATGGCCACGCCCACTCTGCCAACTTCGCCAAGCGCCATCGGGTCGTCGGAGTCGTAGCCGATCTGCGTCGGCAGATCGAAGGCAACGGATAAGCCTGCCGTCCCCTGTTCGAGCAGAAATTTGTAGCGGCGATTGCTCTCCTCCGCGTCGCCCATTCCGGCATACTGACGCATGGTCCAGAGCCGGCCGCGATACATCGTTGGCTGAATGCCGCGAGTAAATGGGAACTCGCCGGGAAAGCCCAGGTCTTTGATCGGATCAAAGCGTATGGCTTCGAGATCGGATTTTGTGAAAACGAATTTTTGATCCTGATGAGCAGACATGGGTGAACGGAGAAGGATATCTTCTCTTGCGCAGTTTCGCGAATCGTAAATGCGGTACAGGATGAATCGCGGCGAACGAGTGTCCCGCGATCCGGTTGAACCAGGACTTTTTAAAAGCGGCGAAGCTCGCCTGATCCTATCGCGCGCCTTGCCGCTTGAGTTTTTCCTTCTTACGCGCGCGATAGAACGAGCTGCAAGTGAAGTATCCGAATGCCAGCGTCACCACGGCATATATAAGAAAACGCTGATGATCGGGACCGATTGCCCATTGGTAGCGAAGTTTGTAAGTATTGACCGCAAAAAACAGGGTGAAGATACCGAAGAAAAGCCCCGTCACCTCAAGCAAAAGAACGCCGCTGGCATGCGCGAAAGGTTTCCACACCGCTTCGCCGAATTTGCGTGTTCCCTTGACGACAGCTTTCCCATGTGCGGCGTACACTTGGGGTTGAGGCATGACCTGCTGCCGTATCGGCTCCTGCGACGTCTGGACCGGGCCAGCTGCGGGTTGAGGGCTGCCTTGCGTAGCGCGATCCAGAATTACTTTGGACGCGATGCGAACGCCGATTCCGAGTTTGCGGCCGAGCTTGT
>JAATFH010000007.1 GCA_015655315.1 Terriglobales bacterium | reverse complement strand
TGGAGCGCCAGATCAACGCTGCCGGGCACCTCGCCTTCCCGTCACTGATCAACCTCAACGACGACACCAATCCGGCCAAGGGACTCGCAACAATGACCAACCCGCCCCGCTTTTCGACCGGCCAGATGATTCTCGAGAACCGCCCAGGCCTGCTGGTTGAACTGCACATGCTCAAGGATTACAAGACGCGCGTCACCGGCAACTACGAGATCCTGCGCGCCTTGATGGAAGTCGTCAATCGCGACGCCGCCAAGCTTGTCCAACTCAACGTCGATGCCGACGCCGACGCTTCCCGCCTCGGCGTGCACCCCCTCGGCAACGTGCAGTTCCCTCTTTCTGTCGCATGGAACGGTCAGACAACGCCATTCCTCTTCCGAGGATACAAATTCACGCGCCAGCTCAGCGAAGTCTCAGGCGCCATATGGATCAAGTACTCCCACGAGCCCTGGGATGTGTCGCTGCCGCTGGCCTCCGGATTCAAAGTCGCCGCCTCGACCGTTCCACCAGCCGCCTACATCATCCCGCGCCAGTGGACGCATGTGATCGATGTGCTCGCCGCGCATCAGGTGCAGATGCAGCGCACTACCGCCGACTGGACCGGCTCCGTCGAGTCCTACCACTGCGGCGGTATGCAATGGCAAGGCCCTCCTTTTGAAGGCCGCCACCCACTTTTCTCCGGCGATGGCGGTGGAGCACAGCCCGGTAAATTCGGCGGCTGTGAATTTGTAACGAGGACAGTGACATACCCCGCCGGCTCAGTCGTAGTGCCGCTCAACCAGCGCCTCTCGAAGGTCGCCATCGAGTGGCTGGAACCGCAGGGTCCCGATTCCGCCATGGCCTGGGGATTTTTCGATCCCATCTTCGAGCAGAAGGAATACGGCGAAGCCTACGTTCTGGAAAAGCTCTCCCGCGAAATGATGGAGAAGGATCCGAAGCTCAAAGCCGAATTCGAGCGCAAAATCGAAAGCGATCCGCAGTTCGCAGCCAATCCCTACGCGCGCCTGGAATTCTTCTACAACCGCTCGCCCTGGTACGCGGCCAACCACGTCGGCGATTACCCCGTCGGACGCCTGACGAAACTCGACGGACTGCCGCTGCAAAAGTAGCGCGCCATTTTGCGAACCGGCGCAGAGTCTCGTAGCATCAAGAGTGAACCTTCACTCAAAGATGTCAGACACTGCAAGCACTCCCCGCGTCCGTTTTGCGCCCTCCCCGACTGGTTACCTGCACGTTGGCGGCGCCCGCACTGCCCTTTTCAACTGGCTCTTCGCGCGCCACTTTGGCGGAACCCTCATCCTTCGCATCGAGGACACCGATTTCGAGCGCTCCTCCGAAGAAATGGTCGAAGGCATCCTCGAAGGCATGCTCTGGATCGGCCTCAACTGGGACGAAGGCCCGTTCTATCAATCGAAGCGTCTCGATCTCTACCGCGAAACGGCGGCGAAGCTGCTCGCCAGCGGCCACGCCTACTACTGCTTCTGCACGAAAGAAGAACTGGAGCAGCGCCGCGCCGAAGCCGTCGCCGCAGGCCGTCCACCCATGTTCAACCGCCGCTGCCGCAGGATCGACCCAGCCGTGGCCGCAGACCGCAAAGCCGCAGGCGAATCCTGCGCCGTGCGCTTTGCTGTTCCAGAAGACGGCGGCGCGACAAGCTTCGACGACGCCGTCTTCGGCAAGGTCGAATTTGCCAACGCTGAGATCGAAGACTTCGTGCTGCTGCGCTCCGACGGCATCCCCACCTACCACCTCAGCGTAGTCGCCGACGACATCGACATGCGCCTCACCCACATCATCCGCGGCGCGGACCACATTTCGAACACACCCAAGCAGGTGTTGCAGTACCGTGCCCTCGGCGCACCCATGCCCGTCTTCGCGCACGTGCCGCTCATCCTAGGCCCCGATAAAACGCGCCTCTCCAAGCGCCACGGAGCGACCAGCGTCATCGCGTACAAGGAAATGGGCATCGTCCCCGAAGCCTTCCGCAACTTCCTCGCTCTGCTTGGCTGGACTCCGGGCGCGGCAGGCAAAGACGCCGACGGAAAAGACCGCGAACTTTTTGGCTCAGAAGAGTTGACCCGCCTCTTCTCCCTCGACGGCATCTCCAAATCGAACGCAGTCTTCGACAACGACAAGCTAGCCTGGTTCAACACCGAATACATCCGCGCCTACGACGCCGCAAAGCTTCTGCCTCTGATCGAAGAAGAGTGGACTAAGGCAGAGCTCACTCCCAACCGCACGCACGACGAAGTCATTGCAACCATCGATCTCGTCAAACCCCGCGCTCGCAACCTCAAAGATTTCGCCATAGCCTTCCGCGCCTACTTCAGTGACGACTTCACCTACGACCCGGCTGCCGTGACAAAATTTTTGAAAGACGACGCCGTCCGCGCCATGCTGGTCGAACTGGTAGCCCGCTACGAATCCGCGACTGAATTCACCGAAGCATCCACCGAACAGATTTTGCGCGCATTCGCAGAAGAAAAAGGAGTGAAAGCCGGAGCGCTCATCAACGGCGCTCGCGTAGCGCTCACCGGACAAGCAGTAGCCCCGAGCCTCTTCGCCGTAATGGTGAATTTAGGAAAAGACCGCGTAGTAAAGCGCCTGACTGCAACGGCAGCAATCACCGTACCCGCAGTTTCTTCTTAAGATGTCATTCTGAGCGCAGCGAAGTCGAAGGATCTGCTTCCCCTCAGCATCAGCACGAAAATGGGTGCCCCATTCTGAGCGCAGCGAAGGGTGGGAAAGCACCAACTGCACCCAGCCGCGTCTTTACTTCGCAATCACACTGACAGCGATCGGAGCCGTCTTCGGCGGCTAGCACGAGTTCGCATCGCAGGCCTGATACCGCAGCCCAGCCTGCACCAGATGATCGCAACGCTGCGCCGTGATATGCGCGCGCAGAACAAATTCCCCGGTATACACGCTGAGCTTGTCATTCGGACTGAACGCGGGCGAATAATCCGTGCCTGCCGGAAAATCCACGCTCGCAACGTTCACTCCAGCCGGCTCTCCGACCATCAACTGGGTAGGAATAAAACTCTTCTCGCGCGGCGTATGCGAGTTGATATGTAGGCCATCGTTCACGCGAAAATGCAGTTCCACCACGCTTGGCTTGCCCGCCGGAACGGTCACCTGCTCGGGATAGAGAAACTGCACCAGCTGATGCTCGTTGGGTTTCGCATCGCTCTGCCACGCCAGCTTCTGCGAAACCGCGCACTGCAGGCCGAGGCAAGATGCGCTGGCCAGCACCACTCCTAACCATCGACGCATCGCTTTACGCTCCCCCGCTCGCGAGAGCCTTCTTGATATTCGCCTCAAGCTCATCGCGATCATGCAGGCCAATCGTAGATGCAATCACCTTGCCGCTGCGATCCACGAAGAACGAGGTCGGCAGCGCATCGATCCCGCCGTAAGGATGGGAGATGGAATCCCCATCGATCAGCACCGGATAATCGATGTGCATATTGGCCACAAACTTGGCGATGTCCGCCTTATCCTGGGCGTTCATCTTCTTGTCGTCTTTATCCAGATCATCGGTCGAGATGCCAAGAATCTCAAACCCCTGCGGCCCATACTGGTCGCGCAGCTTGATGAGCCACGGCGTCTCCACCTTGCACGGCGCGCACCACGTCGCCATAAAATTCACCAGCACGGCTTTACCCTTATAGCTGGCCAGCGAAACTTTCTGCCCCTGAAGCGTTTCCAAAGTAAACGCCGGAGCGGGTTTCCCTTCGAGCGGCGATTTCATCTCTTCTACCGGCACTGCTCCGGCATCCGCTGAAGCAGCAGGTGCAGCCGACATCAACGCGGCCTGAGCCTGCATCTGCCGCAGCTTTTCCTGCTCCGCTTTGCGGCGGCGATAATTATCCACCCCTGTCCACACCATCAACGCCAACGCCGCGACAACCAGAATCAGAACCAGATGATTGCGTTTCAAAGTCGACCCTTCCTTCTGTTTCCATTTTAAGGGACAGAAGGATCGGACAGGTGAGAAGCTTTCACCTCACAGAAACTCAATGTACGTGCCGGCCTAACGAAGACTCCAGGCGCTAATCGTACAGCCGATGCATTGACTGTGATAAAGCTCGCTCAAATGCCGGTTGGCCTCCGTCCTCAGCTGCGCCGCTTCCGTGCGTCTTCCATTTCTATCGAGAGCGTGCGCGTACATCATCTCGCCGGCCAGATATCTCGGGTTCTGCCGCCCCGCAGTTTGGTCCAGGATTTCGAGCCCTTGCCGCATCGTCGCTACCGCTTCGTTTAGCTGTCCGTTTGCCGCATAGGCATTGCCTAACAGCACATATCTCCAGCCCGTAAATGGATGTTCCTCTCCATGGCTTTTCTTCCAGAATTCAAGGGCCCATTCATAGTCGCTGACTGCTTCAGCGGTATGTCCTGCTTTGTCATCGATTAGTCCCTGGATATCACTGAGGAAGGCCCGGTCATCATCCGACAAGTCAGCCGTCGTCTCGGCTACGGCCTTGCTGAAGAATGCCTTCGCCGCGCGAAGGTGGTTCTCTTCGACCTCGGCGCCTGCAAGATTGGCATAGGTTTTTGCCAGGCTGCGATGGTCTTCGTGTTGCTTATAAATATCCAGCGCTTTCGACCACATCTTTCCTGCCATTTGCGGCTGCCCTATGGTCTGGTAAAGGCCTGCGAAGTAATTGAGAGCATTGGCCAAATCTCCAAGGTGCTCAGTATCGCCTTCAAAGGTGTTTAAGGCTTTTTCAAATGCGGCTTCCGCTAATTGAAACTGTCCCGTTTCCTGGTAGGCGTATCCCAGAAGTGTCCATGCTTTCCCCTGATCCACGCGACTGAGAGCATTCGAACCGGTTATCGATTGCAGGTTATGGATGGCCGGAGCATATTGCCCCTGCCGTTCAAGAAGAATGATCTGGTGCAGCTGTTGATAGACGTTCTCTTGCCCCCATATGTGCGGAGCCACAACAGCTATGACGAACAGAAGTATATAAACAGATCTCATACGCTGATACCCCCTTAAGAGGGCAACGATTCATCCGACTGCAACGATCGTCTGCCGACTGCCACCGGTAAGGGCACCTCAGCAGCCAAATTGAAAATCGACATAACTCGCTTGTTTGTCTCAGTTGCCAACACGCACCCATCTCAGCGATCGTTCATCTATGGCCAGTGAAATTCAGAAATGGACATGCGGGAATGAAATCCCGGCAGCGGACAATCAGCCCTATTGCCGGAACGCGCCTGCGGTAAGTCGGCGCCTTTGATACCATCCAAAATGTTTGGACACTATGGCGGAACACACTCCGGCACAACTCGTCCGCATCGAAGCCGAAGCGTTGCAGCAGCTCGCCGCTCGTCTCGAAGGACCAATGGCCGCCGGCTTCGAGCGCGCAGTTGACCTCATCATTCAGTGCGGACAGGCCCGCGGCCGCATCGTCGTCACCGGCATGGGCAAGAGCGGCATCATCGCGCAGAAAATCGCCGCCACTATCAGCTCCACCGGCAGCCCGGCCCTCTTCCTGCACCCGGCGGAAGCCGTGCACGGCGACCTCGGCATGATCGCGCGCGGCGACGTTGTTGTCGCACTCTCGGCCAGCGGCGAGACAGAAGAGATCCTCCGCCTCCTCGCCACCATCAAGCGCATCGGCGACGCCCTCATCAGCTTCTGCTGCAACCTGCAATCGACGTTAGCCCTCGCCAGCGATGTTTCCCTCGACTGCAGCGTCCCGCAGGAGGCCTGCGGCATGGGCCTCGCGCCCACCGCCTCCACTACAACCATGCTCGCGTTGGGCGACGCACTGGCCATCGCCGTCTCGCTGCGCAAAGGCTTCCGCGCCGAAGACTTCGCCGACCTGCACCCCGGCGGCAAGCTCGGCAAAAAGCTTTCCCGCGTTCATCACCTCATGCACTCCGGCGACGCCATCCCGCGCGTCAGCCTGCACACGCCCATGAGCGAAGTCATCTATGAAATGTCGCGCAAGGGCCTCGGCATGACCACCGTCGAAGAAGCCGGAAGACTCGCCGGCATCATCAGCGACGGTGATCTCCGCCGCCTGCTCGAACGCGACGGCTCGCACGTCCTCGAAAAAACCGCAGGCGAAGCCATGAACCGCTCTCCCAAAACCATCGGCGCGGAAGAGCTGGCCGTGCGCGCCCTGAGCATCATGGAGGAGAAGAAAATCACCTCGCTCGTTGTTGTCGATACCGCCCTCCAGATACAGGGCATCGTTCATCTCCACGACTTATGGGAAACTGAACTTATCTGACCTCTATGCTCTTAAAAGTTGTTTCTGTCGGCGACCCCGTCCTGCGCAAAAAAGCGCGCCTTCTCACCAGCGAAGAAATCCGCAGCAAGACCATTCAGGACTTGATCGCCTACATGCGCGACACCATGCGCGACTCTCCGGGAGTAGGCTTGGCCGCGCCGCAGGTAGGCGAATCGCTGCAACTGGCCGTCATCGAAGACAAGGCCGACTACCATAAGAATCTCAGCGAAGCCGACCTGAAAGCGCGTGAACGGAAGCCCGTATCCTTCCACGTCATCATCAACCCGGAGATCGAGCTCCTCACCCCGTCCGACATCGCCTTTCATGAAGGCTGCCTCAGCCTGCCGGGATTCATGGCCGTCGTGCCCCGCGCGCGCAAGGTCCGCGTCACCTGTCTCGACGAGCACGGCAAGCCGCGAACCATCGAAGCCAGCGGCTGGTACGCCCGCATTCTGCAGCACGAGATCGATCACCTGCAAGGCCGCGTCTACATCGACCGCATGCAGAGCGAAACCTTCGCCACTCTCGAAAATTACCAGCGCCACCAGAAGAAATAGCGGCAGTGAGTCAGGGATAACTCCGCCGCTTTTGCATCCCATGTGATAGAACATGGTGACAATGCCAGACAGAACGCCGACCGCCAAATCTCATGAAGCCGCAGGAGACCGACTCATCGAACTCGCGCAGAAAAAAGCGCCTGCGGAGCCAAAGCCCTCGACGGGAGGACTGACTCTCGCTGAGGCGAAAAAGCCGCGTGCCGGATTACTGCAAAACCTGGGCAAACTGAAACCCCTTCTGCCCATCCTCTCCGGCAGCCTGCGCATGGTCGATCACGGCGCGGTTCAGGCTCTCGCGCATCTGCTCAACCTCGCCGGCGGAAACAGCGCTGTCCAATCTGCCGCACAGGAAGAGCTGCAGCAGGGCTTAGCCGAAATCGAGGCCAGCCACCGCGAGCTCCATCTCCATGTGCAGGACCAGACCGTCCAGCTGCGGCGCATCGAAGATCAGATCACCCTTATACGGCACGCAGTCGTGAGCAACGTAACCGAGCACGCCGAACTGGCCGCGGAGGTGCGGTCTCTGAGCAACCTCGTCCGCACCATCGGTGCCGGACTCGCCATCCTGCTGGTCATCCTCATCACGCTCACCGGCCTTCTCCTGGCCCGCCACCACTAATAAATACGGAACGCTACCTCGACATTCAGCCGGTACGGCACCGGTTTGCCTTTGAGCGTAGCGGGCTCAAAGCGATATTGCTGCGCCGCCTTGACCGCGCTTTGATCCAGGCTCAGCGCGGCTTTGCGCAATTTAGGATTACGCCCATCCGCCAGTGACTTCACGATACGCACGTCCTGCGGAAGCCCCTGAGCATCCACGAGCATGGAAAGCACACACGTTCCGTCAAGTTTCTTACTGCGGGCCTTGTCCGTAAATTCAGGATCGCGCGCATAGATCACCCTGGGGCCAACAAATCCATCCTCCGGCTTGTAATCGCGCAGTGGCTCAGAAGCGTCATGCGCCGGAGTCAAAGCGCCCACCGTAGTATGCGAAGTCTGCGGTGCAATCTGAGCTGAAAGTGGAAGGAAGCCCGCTGAAATGCAGCACGCCTGAAGCACTCCACCTATGACAAAAGCTGAGAGGCCCGGTTGCCGGATACGCACGATCCCCTCCGCAATTTGGACGGCAGAGATGCATGAAGGTCATGCCAGCGACCCTTTCCCGGCATTTCCATGCAACAAATAATTGTTTCCATATGGCAAAAGGAGGTTTTACTTATCCTTGCTTACGTTTCTTTAGAGTCCTGTGAAAAATGATTGCCAGTTTCTATATCAAAGGACTAGGATACGTGTCAGTTCGGAGTAGTCCGTGGCAAAACGGACACGCCAGAGCGAATATGCAGTTGTTCCAAAGAAGATGCCGATGTAGTCCCATCGAAAAGAAATGCCAGCATACGGAGTGACACTCTATGGCATGGTATGCCTACTGCATTGCCGAGAAACAAGCCTTTCCTGAACTCCTTCGCCACCGCAAACCCATTCCAATGGAAACGGTGGCAGGCATAGCCGGTAACCAGGTTTTTCTCTATCCCGCCAGTGATTTAGCCGTTATCGTCAGCGAACATTCCACAGAAGACAATTTGAATGACCGGGCAGCCGTCGAACACGCTCGCGTGATTGCGGATTGCTTCAAAAGCTCCACCGTCCTTCCCTTCCGTTTTGGCACCGTTTTCACCGACGACGACAGCCTTCGCCGTTCCGTTCGGTCCAACCAGCGCCAGTTCCTCACCAATATTGACCGGCTGCGCGGTAAAGCCGAGATGCACCTGAAAGTGCTGCTCGACGACTGCTGCCGCGAACAACTGCATGGCTATGCTGCTCATTCCCAGGCAAATACAGGCACAGGCAAAGAATATCTCGCGCAGCTTCGGGAAAGCGCTACCCGCCAACGCGAACGCCAGACCAAAGCCCGCGCTGTCTCCGTCCAGATGCACCGGATGTTTGCGCCGCTCGCTGAGGAAGTCAGCTGCCGCCGGACCGATTCGGGCAAGATGCTTCTCGACATTGCCCATCTGATCGACAATAAGGGAATCGAGCGGTACCAGAACAAATACTCAAGCGCGAGCCAGATCATGAAGGACTGCCAGATGCAGCTCTCCGGTCCCTGGCCGCCCTACCACTTCGTTCACCGGCTCACCACGCGCCACGCGAATGCGAATACCCATCACGCAACTCCAACAGCACAGGCCTGATCCACCGATTGAGAAATGCCAAAGCCCCGATGGACCCACGAACCATCGGGGCTTTTCTCTTCTGGAGCAAGAGGTTGCAGCGGAGCGATTCTATGGCAGAACATCCGCACAGCCTCTATTTATAAAGACGCAGAAATCGGCCAATCGTTTACAGAAAGTAAACCCCGGGCTGTCATCAAGGAAACGCGCAGAAAGTAAACGCGCAGATTTGTCATCCTGAGCAGGGCGAAGGATCTGCTTTCCTGAGTAGTGGCACGAAAGCGGACGGAACCCATTCCGACACTGGGCGGCAACCACGGAAGCCTGACCCGTGCTTAAGCGGGAATGTCTTTCTTCTTCCGGCTCAGGACAAAATCGTTGTCCCTCTTCCGTCGGCTGGTTGTGGCCCGATCGATCTTCCGCCAGAATGCCACAAAATAATCCACAGCCGAGATCGTGGAAACCAGCGCCATGAAGTAAATCGCCGTCACCGCCACCGGCCGCACCGGCATGATGAACCAGCCAAAGTGCCACGCATCCCAGCGATGCGCCAGTATCACCGCCACTACGGTCACAATCTGGATCACCGTCTTCAACTTGCCCAGATCGCTCGCCTCGATCGTGAAGCCCTCGGTACTGGCAATACTCCGAAGCCCGCTCACCAGGAACTCGCGGCCAATCACCAGCACCGCGATCCACGGCTTCACAATATCCGGACAATACTGGACCAGGCAGATGAAAGCGGCTGTAATCAACAACTTATCCTCCAGCGGATCGAGCAGCATTCCGATGCTCGTAATCTGGCCACGCCGCCGCGCCAGATATCCGTCCACTCCATCGGAAATGGACACGAGAATGAAAAAAATCGAAGTAAACAGCTCCTGCTCGCCGTTCGGTCCATGGAGAGGAAAATGCGGCGACAGCATCCAGATAAGGAGCGGAACGCTGAAGATGCGGCCCATCGTAATGGAGTTGGGAAGGTTCACAGAGCGACGACTCGGCCTGAAAGGTGCTACCTAGCCATTATGCACCACCCCAAGTAGCACAGGCGAGGTTCAAATCTACAGGAAGCGGGGTTAAGGTTCCGGAGTCTCGTCCACGACCCGGTAGCGTGCCGGAACCGTAAACAGGGATTCGTCCGGCGCGGCCCGATTCACATCCTTTACAGCGACGATCTGTTCGCCCGTCCGCGGGTCGTCATGCTGCGTGATCAGATACACCGACAGCTCCGGCGAAAACCAGTACTGGTCGACGATCTCGATCGCCTTCCCTGTACCGCTGGCCGTCGCGGGCACGGTCCATATCTTCTTCGTGCCGCGCAGGACCGTAGTCCCGATCGTCTGCTCCCCCATGTCCTGCTGCGCGGTCAGCGCCGCCCCGGCGTGGGGTCCAAGGACTGGGACTCCCGCCTCTACCGGTTGTGGATGCGGCAGGACACTTAACCGCGCCAGATGCGTAAAGGGATCGAGAAACACGCTCGTGCGCGTCGCCGGATCATAAATATGCGCCGAAAGCAGTATCGGCTCACCTTTGAAAGCGGTCGATACCATTTGCCTGCGCTCGTTGTAGATGCGTCCCGCCGCATCGCGGGCAATATGGTTGGTCGTCGTCCGGATATTGAACGTGCCATCCTCCATTTTTTGCTTGGAGATAATTTCGACCGCAGCCGAAAACGGCGCGTTGGGAACCGGCGTGACGAAGATTCCCGGTATACGGACAGAAACGCCGCGATAATCCGGCGGCATCTGCGCTTGACCGTAACCATGGGAACCAGCCGAAAGACTCAGCAAACAAAGAACCGCGATCCGCAATCCATTCTGGCGCATGAATTCCCTCGCAAAGGAAGCATACCGCAGGTTATTTGCCGCGCGAAGTTTGTAACCACCATTTAAAATCTCGTTCAAAACGCCAGCGAGACATTCGCTCCTGGTTGTATCGACACATAAGCGGCAAGGGAAAGATTTATTTCGACAAGGAATTGTCATCCTGACACGAGGAACGAAGGGGAAGGATCTGCTTTTTTTCTGTCGGCAGAAATGTGGGCGGAGCCGGCAAAAAGCAGATCCTTCGACTCCATATGATGAAAAAAACGCGTCATACTCCGCTCAGGATGACAATCAAGGTCGATACGGCCTAGTCCTGTTCACTGAGTGTTTGTGCATACGTTTTGCCATACGGGTAGAAGAGTTCCTTGCGGCCCTGCTGCCATGCGGCCTTGAGTTCGGGAGTCGTAATGTCCCAGTCCGGACGGCATTTCCGGGTGACGGCACCCAGGTCCTGGCGAAGATCCTCGACAGTAGGACGGCCGAAAAACCAGTAGCCGTTGTAGATCTTGTAGATGACCAGCCCCGGCTCAAGCACGATCACGTGAGGGATCATCGGATTGTTGATCGGGTCGGTGTACTCGGCAATGTCGAGATCCTTCTGCACGACACGGCCAGCGTCGGAAAGAAATGGCCAGTGGGCGCCGACGCCAGTGCGGTATTCGTTCGTAAGGCTGATGATGTCCGTGCTGATGGTTACAAGACGGCAATACGCAACTTCAAGTTCGCGATAGAGTTCGACCAGTCCTTCAGCCTGCCTGCGGTCTTTGGGACAGAAACCGCCACGGCTGAGTACGAGCACCATAGGATTCTTGCCCTGCAACTCGGAGAGCTTGCGGCGCTTCGCGGTATGGTCGGTAAGTTCATAATCGGGGAAAACTGCGCCCGGAACAATGTCAGATCGCATGCAATGAAGTCCTCTGCTTTTGGATTGTAAGCCGATCGATTCGGAATCATGATTATTGGCTTCCCATAGAATTTCTAGTGGTGTATAGTCTTCCCATAGAAATTCGAGTGGAGAATACCGATCATGGGTGGAACCAAGAAACAAACCGACGTCGACATGCTGAAAGGCACGCTCGACATGCTCATCCTGCGCACGCTGGTCATGGGACCTGCTCACGGTCACACCATCGCGCATGTCATCGAGCACACCTCGGAAAACGTGCTCGACGTCGAGCAGGGTTCCCTCTACCCAGCGCTCCACCGGCTCGAAGACCGTGGCTGGGTTTCTTCCTATTGGGGTGCAAGCGAAAACAACCGCAAAGCCAAGTTCTACCAGTTGACGGCAGCTGGCCGAAAACAGCTGGTGGCCGAAGCAGGCCGCTGGCGGCAGATCGTCGAAGCCATCGGCCGCGTCATGGGCGAAAGCCTCGACTAGAGTCCGGATTGGGGAGAAACCGTGAACCTCAGAAAATTCTTCAGCAAACGCGAGCGCGATGCCGAATTCGCGCGCGAAATCGAAGCCCATATCAAGATCGAAATCGACGAAAACCTGGCGCTCGGCTTCTCTCCCGAAGAAGCGCAGCGGCAGGCTTATCTCAAGTTCGGCAGCCCGCGCCGCGTCCGCGAAGAAGAATGGGAGCACAACACCCTGCGTTTCTTCGACGATGTATGGCGCGACTGCAAATACTCCGTCCGCACGTTGTGGCGCACACCGGGATTCGCCATCGTCGCCATCATCGTCATGGCGCTCGGCATCGGCGCCAATACTGCGCGCTTTACCGTTGTCCGCTCCGTGTTGCTCAAACCGCTGCCCTTCAAAGACCCTGACCGC
>JAATFH010000130.1 GCA_015655315.1 Terriglobales bacterium | reverse complement strand
TCCATCTCCGGTGAGCACGGAGATGGACAGGCACGCGCGTCCTTGCTGCCCAAGATGTTCGGACCCGAACTGATGCAGGCCTTTCGAGAATTCAAGGCCCTTTGGGACCCGTTGAACAAGATGAATCCCGGCAAGCTCGTTGACCCGGTGAATGTCTACGAGCCGCATGAAAACTTAAGGTTGGGCGCAGGCTATCAATCGGAAAAGATTGAGACTTATTTTCAATTTCCCGATGATAAAGGATCGTTTGCCGAGGCTACACTGCGTTGCGTTGGCGTAGGCGCTTGCAGGAAGAAGAGCCCCGGCACGATGTGTCCCAGCTTCATGGCTACGCAGGAGGAGCGCCATTCGACGCGTGGTCGCGCGCACCTTTTGTGGGAATTGCTGGAACGCGATGTACTCGACCGGGACTGGGGGAACGAGCAGGTGCGCGAGGCTCTCGACCTGTGCCTCTCCTGCAAGGCATGCAAGAGCGAGTGCCCGGTGAACGTGGATGTTGCGACGTACAAGGCGGAATTTCTCGCGCACTACCACGAGCAGCACGGTCATCCTCTGCGCGATTACGCTTTCGGTTTCATGGACCGCTGGGCGCATCTGGCGTCGGCGATTCCGGGTGTGACCACGCAGCTTGCCAACCTGCCTCTGCAGATTCCCGGAGTCTCGTCACTCGTAAAACAAACGCTGGGAGTCGCGCCGCAGCGAGTGCTTCCGCGATTTGCCCCACGCAGCTATCAGAGCCGGCTCTCAGCAAATGAACCGGCGCAGGCGCAGGTGCTGCTGTGGCCGGATACCTGGAACAACTACTACCATCCACACGTGCTCGAATCGGCGCGGCAAGTGCTTACCGATGCAGGATTCGCACCGTATACGCCAAAACAGCACGTCTGCTGTGGCCGTCCGCTGTATGATTTCGGATTCTTGAAAGAAGCGCGCGCCTATCTGGAAAAAATCCTGCGGGAGTTTGCGCCGCAGATCGATGCCGGAACTGCATTTGTTTTTCTTGAGCCGAGTTGCGCGAGCGTCTTTCGTGACGAACTGCTGAATTTCTTTCCGTCTGATATGCGGGCGAAGCGGCTCAGTGACCAGACCCTGCTACTCAGTCAGTTCCTGGCCAGGAGAGTTTCCGGATACAAGCCTCCATCGCGTGTCGGGCAGCGTATCGTGCTGCACGGGCACTGTCACCACAAATCATTGATGAAGATGAACGATGAATTCGCGATACTCACGGCAACCGGCGCGCAGGTGCAATTGCTGGACTCGGGCTGCTGTGGCATGGCTGGTCCGTTTGGATTTGAGAAAGAGAAGTACGAAGTATCGCAGACGCTCGGCGAGCGAGTCTTGCTGCCCGCAGTGCGCGCTGCATCTTCGGACACGTTGCTCGTTTCAGATGGGTTCAGCTGCCGCGAGCAGATTGCTCAAAATACGAACAGGCGCGCGATGCACTTTGCCGAGGTCATCAGTAATCTCCCTCGACAACATTCTTAAGCGGCTCTCCGCTGGCGAAGCGCTTCACCTGCTCCGCAACCAGGTCGAAAGCCCTTGACATGTACAGCGGGCTCGATCCTCCAACGTGAGGTGTGAGCAGCAGGTTGGGGGCGGTCCACAAAGGGTGGCCCTCCGGTAGAGGTTCGGGATCGGTGACATCGAGCGCGGCGCGAATGCGCTTTTCCGTCAGCGCCTGCACCAGGGCATCGGTGTCGACGACCGGGCCTCGCGCAGCATTTACCAGTAGTGCTCCCTGCTTCATGCGCGCGATGGCGCTGGCGTCGATCAAGTGGCGCGTCTCGGGTGTAAGAGGCACGATCAGGACAATGACATCGGCCGCGGGCAATAAATCGAGAAGCTTCTCAACCGGTTCGACACCGGGCTTCGCCGTGCGTGCGAGGCGAATGAAATTGACTCCGAACGGAGCCAGTCGCTCCTCAATCGACCTGCCGATCGAGCCGTAGCCCACGATCATTACAGTTTGGCCCGCCAGTTCTTCGATCAGCGCAGGCGGATAGCTATGCATCTCGGCTCTATAGATAGATCGATAATTCTCGTCGGCCGCCTCGCGCGTAATCCACTTGCCCGCGCGCTGAAGATCGAAGTAGAAAGGCAGGAATTTGGTCGTAGCCAGAATTGCCGTCACGGTCCATTCGGAGGTTGCCACGTTGTGCACGCCCTGCGCATCACACAAAACCGCTCCGGACGGTACGAGAGGCCGCAGCCAGTCGATGCCTGCCTGCAGGGACTGCACTACCTTTACGTCGCGGAGCCAGGGAGCTACCGGAAGAGCGTCCTTTGGAAACAATGGAGCGACCCAGAAATCAATTGGGATGGGCGTGTCCGGGTTCTTCGGAAGAACATGGACTTCTATATCTGTAGGAAGCTTTGCAAGTAGAAATTCACTAGTCCAGTGCGGAACGCCAACTCTTACCATGGAATCGAACTCCCTGATCTGTCTTCAATTCTTTTCTCATGCTAACCGACCAGGGAGAGATACAGATGACGGACAAGCCTATTGTTTCTGGTGGAAGACGGCGTTGTTCACATCCGGCCAGAATTCCTTGGCGATAAAAGTAAATCCATCCAGACAGACATCTGTGAGCCAACGCTGCCCGACCTTGGTCCAGGTGCGCTCCCGGCCCGGATAATAGAGGCTCGAAAGGCCGGATGCGGCACCGGCGCCTACGATTTCCGACGCATTGAAGGTTTCGTCGCCGGAATTTGTGCGGGTAATGAGCACGCGGGAAAACGAGTATCCAGTCCGCTTGATAAGGCCACCGTGACCCAGCGTATAGTAGCGTGAATCCTGCCTCAAGACCGTGGGGAAGATAAGCTCGACGTTATAGTTCTCAACCGCCTGATCCGCAAAATTGTGCCAATAGTAACGGCCATACCCTGCCGCACCCTGGTGAAATTCAGGATAGGAATCTTCCGCCATGCTGACGCCCGCGAGAATGCCTGCGAAGATAAATGCCGAATAATCGAAGCTATCGAGCGTTGTGGTGAGAAGCTTCTCTTTCGTCGACTGCGGGGGCAGCTTCTGGTTGGCCGAGACTGCGCGGAAATTTGGAACAATGCCGAGGATGCGCTTTGTCTGTTTTCCTTCGACACTGGCGGAATCTGCGGCTGCCGGCTGCTGTTGAGAATTCTGTCCACCACCGCTCTGCCCAGCGGCTTGTGGTGCGAATAGCGCATCGGGCGCATCCGGAAGGACGGCGACCGACGCGACGGATTGTGAGCGAGCCACAGCCAATGAGCCGAATGCCAGAAGCGCAAAAGCTGTGCATCGAAATAGAAAACCGTGTGAATGCATGTAACTTTAGACTACGGGAAATCGATATCAGGGTGCAAAGAAACCGGCTGGATTATCGCGGCGGGCCCTTTTGTTTAAGGAATTCCGATAGAGCCTCGATCCCCGCTTCGATTGCCGGCTTCGGTATTGAGTAGCCGAAGCGCACATATCCTTCGCCCTGTGCTCCAAACACGACGCCTGGGATAGTCGCAACATGGGCTTTTTCCAATAGGATTGCTGCCGCTTTGCGGCTGTCTTTATGGATCTTCCTGACGCTGGGCAGTGCGTAGAAAGCTCCTTGCGGCATTTCGCATTCGAGACCGAGCTGGTTTAACGCATGCACCAGCAGATCGCGCCTCTCACGGTATTCTTCTCTGCGCTGCGTAAGAAAGCTTTGTGGCGTGGCCAGCGCTTCGAGGGCTGCCCATTGTGATGGTGTGGAAACGCCATTCGCGGAATAGAGCACCAGCTTGCGCAGTCCGGTGATGAACGGTTCTTTCGCCACGGCATACCCTACACGCCATCCGGTCATTCCATAGCTTTTGGAAAATGTGTAGGTGGTAATCGTTCTCTCAGCCATGCCGGGCAGCGATGCGATCGACACATGATCACCTTCGTAGACAAGGTCTTCGTATGCCTCATCGGCAATCACAACAAGGTTGTGCTTTTTGGCGAAGGCTGCGACCTCCTCTGCTTCTTCGCGCGAAAACACCGCCCCCGATGGGTTTTGCGGTGTGTTGTAGTAGATGGCTTTGGTGTGCGGTGTGGAGAACTGTTCCAGTGTTTTTGTGAGTCCATTTCTCCGCGCGCTCGCCGTTGGAACGAGCAAAGGGCGAGCCTGAGCTCCGGTTACCATGTCGCGGATCGGTGTCCAGTATGGAGAAAAGAGCAGCATATCGTCGCCCGGATCGAGCACGGCCTGAAAGGCGACATAGAGAGCGTGCGCGCCGCCGGCAGTAATGAGCACATCGTCCAGGTCGACTTTGAGATGATTGCGCGTTCTCAACTTCTCGACCAATGCTTCACGCAGCGGCTCGATTCCTGACGAAGGAGAGTATTTTGTCTTGTGTTCTACGAGCGCGCGCACCATTGCATATTTGATTGGCTCGGGAGTTTCGAAGAAAGGCTCGCCGCCATGAAATGAATGCACCGGCTCACCAGCGTTTCGCAGCTCGATGACCTTGTTGCGAATATGAACGATGTCGGAAAAGCCAACTTCATCCAGACGCTTGGCCACGCGCAGTGCGCCTTTTCTCGTCACCATTCAGGCAGTCTCCAGAAAATTCCGCTGGCGTGGAGCGAACCCGGGCCGCGCCAAACTCTCCAGCTTATCCGAATCCGTGCCGGTTCGAGAGCTTTTCTGAAAATGGTATGCTGCGGTTTATGCGTCGCGCCGCAGTCTGGTTCCTGATCGCTGTCCTCTGGCTGGTGATTGCCGTGCTTACGGCGGTACGGCACGGTTGGCCGCAGGCATGGCTGCAGGCTCTTGTCGCAATTTTATTTTTTGGGCTGGGAGGGTATTTCCTCCGTAAAGACGGCATCAGGTAGCAATTGCGCCCGTATAGATCGCCATGCCTGCAACGGCATCAACTCCAATCTGGTCCAGCGCATCGATTTCTACCTTTTCGCGAATCCCTCCAGCTACGATGAGTTGCCGATTCGTCAGACCGCGCAGTTGCCGAGCAACTTCCAGCGGAAACCCCTGCATGGTTCCTTCCGTATCCACATGCGTGTATAGAAAGGCTCCGCAGAAGGGAGTGAGTGCCACGATTGCCTCCTGCGGTGTGAGTGTGGTCTGCTCTTTCCATCCTTTGACCGCAACCAGCCCTTTTTTTGTGTCGATGCTCGCTACAAATCGTTCGTCGCCAAGTTGATTTTGAATTACCTGGGCTAAAGGGATGTTGATGCCGCTTTCGCTGTTGGCTCTGCTAAATAACGCAGAGCCGAAAATGACGCGCCGCGCACCTGCCGCCAGCAAGTGTTTCGCCCGCTCAACCGTGGCAATTCCGCCTCCAACCTGGCAAGGTAGACGGTTGGCGATTTTCTCGATCAAGGCCGCATTGTCTCCCTGGCGCATCGCTGCGTCGAGGTCGATCAGCTGCACCATAGGGTAAGAGCTGAAGCGTTCGATCCAATATTCAAAGTCATCGAAAGCGAGCTTTAGCTTTTCGCCCTGAACAAGCTGCACGATGCGGCCACCCATCAGGTCAATGGACGGAATCAGCAAGGCAGCCTCACGGGAACACCCTGTTTCGCAATTTCTTCCTTAAGCGCGCGCACGTTGGCAATTCCAAAATGAAAGATGCTTGCCGCCAGCGCTGCATCGGCCTTGCCCTGCAGTAACACTTCTGCGAAGTGACGAGCAGTGCCCGCACCGCCGGAAGCGATCACCGGAATCTGCACAGCCTCACTCACGCGTGCCGTTAACTCGCAGTCAAAGCCCGCTTTTGTCCCGTCTGCATCCATAGAAGTCAGTAGTATCTCTCCCGCTCCGCGCGATTCTGCTTCTTTTGCCCACTCCAATGCCTTGCGGCCCGCTGGCTTACGGCCTCCGCTTACGAATACCTCTGCGTCGGCAATCGGATCGTGGCTCGATTTTGCGCGGCGCACATCGATGGCGACAATCACAGCCTGCGCGCCGAACCGTCTGCCGATTTCATCGATGAGTTCCGGCCTGGCAATCGCCGCAGAGTTAATGCTGACTTTGTCCGCACCCGCGTCGAAAATAGCTGCCGCATCCTCGATCGTGCGAATACCGCCGCCGACGGTGAAGGGGATGAAAAGCTGCTTCGCCGTTCGCTTGACTGTATCGATGAGCGTTCCGCGGCCTTCGTGTGTTGCGGTGATGTCCAGCAGCACAATTTCGTCGGTACCGGCCATCGCGTGACGGTGCGCCAGCTCTGCCGGATCGCCAGCATCGACAATGTCCACAAACTGGACTCCTTTGACGACACGCCCCGCGGCGACATCGAGACAGGCGATGATACGTTTTGTCAGGGTCATGAAAGCCCCACAAAATTCTCAAGTATCCGCAGGCCGACGGCTCCGGATTTCTCGGGGTGGAATTGCACGCCCATGATATTGCCGCGTTCTACTGCTGCCGTGAATGGTGATTCGTATTCTGTAACTGCAACAGTTCCATGTACAACAGGAGCACGGTAGGAATGCGTGAAGTAGACGAAGTCCCCGCTCGAGATTCCTCCGAGCAGACGTGACTCGCTGACTTCAATCGAATTCCATCCGACGTGCGGCACCTTCATCCCTTCGGGAAAGCGCTCACAGCAGCCGGAAAAAGCCTTGAGTCCAGCGGTGCCGGGCGCCTCTGTGCTGCCTTCGAAAAGCCATTGCAAGCCGACGCAGATGCCTAGAAATGGAAAGCCGTCTCGCACACGGATCTCTATCGCCTCCTTCAGTCCATGCTCTTCAAGAAACGAAGTCGCAGAGAAGTGCCCCACGCCCGGAAGAACCAGTTTGTCCGCTTGCAGGACCACACTTGGATCAGATGTCGCTACGGCATCCGCTCCGACCGCATCGAGCGCCTTCATCACCGAAGTCAGGTTGCCTGCCTTGTAATCGATAACGGCGATCACAGCAAGCCTTTCGTGCTGGGCAGCATGTCGCCTAGCTGTTGGTCGCGCGTACAAGCGAAGCGGAGCGCTCGCGCGAATGCCTTGAAAAGCGCCTCTACTTTGTGATGGTTCGACCTTCCGTACATCGTTTTCAGGTGAACGTTGGCGCGCGCTCCTCTGGCAAAACCCTCGAAGAAATCTTCTACAAGTTCCGATTGCAGATCTCCGACGAGGCGTGTTTTTACCTTCGTATCGATGACCGATGAAACGCGTCCGCTCAGATCGATAGCTGCGATACCGAGTGTCTCGTCCATCGTCATCAGGAAATATCCCGCCCGCATGATGCCTTTTTTATCGCCGAGTGCACGATCAAAGGCTTCGCCAAGCGCAATGCCCACGTCCTCAACGGTGTGGTGCTGGTCTACATCCAGATCGCCCTTGCAAGTCAGGTCGAGGTCGAAGGCGCCGTGCCGCGTGAACAGTTCCAGCATGTGATCGAAAAAGCGAATCCCGGTGCTGACTTTATATCTTCCCGTGCCCTCAATCGTAAGTCGCAACGCTATTTGTGTTTCCGCTGTCTTGCGATCAATCTCGGCGCTTCGCTTACGAGCCGCCTTCTTTGTTGCTGTCGATTTAGTCTTCATCTGGTTTCCATCCGATCTCTGCCAGTGAGGCTTCGAGCGCGTCTATCCCAATCCTTGTATGTTCCAGCGTTCCGATGGTGATACGCACGCATCCATCGCAACCAGGATCGTTTGAGCGATCGCGCACCAACACGTTACGGTGACGCATCGCAGTGACGAATTCCCTGTGTTTGGCACCAATCTTCATCAGGATAAAATTAGCGTCCGACGGCCAATAGTGGACACTCAAGCGGCGAAGGGCGGCAGCGAGTAAGTCACGGCCTTGCAGCACCTCATCCACGTACCACTTCAAATAGGCGTTGTCATCCATCGCAGCGGGAAGGCACGCGAGAGCGAGTCCGTTCACACTGTATGGAGAGATGACGCGCCGCATCCAGCGCATCTGTTCCGGATGCGCTGCCAACATGCCCAGGCGAAGCCCTGCCAGGCCATACGCTTTCGAAAAGGTCCGCGTGACGACGAGGTTCGGCGCGCGTTCGAGCAGGCCCAGAACCGTGTGCCCGTAGAAGTGATAGTAAGCCTCGTCCACCAGAACCATGGCGTTGGGCGCGCTCTCGATTACGCGAAGAATGGATTCGCGCGGCACGGCGCGTCCTGTGGGACTGTTCGGGTTCGCGATGGCAATCAGTTTTGTCGCTGGTGTAATCCTCTGCAAAAGGGCTTCGAGCGGGAAAGAAAAATCTTCCTTCGCCTGCACACAAATGATTTCCGCTTCCGTGGATGAGCCATACACTTCGTACATGGAGTAGGTCGGCACGGGCAGTAGAAATTGATCGCCGATATCGAGAAATGTCTGGCAGAGAACATGGATCGACTCGTCGACACCATTGGTCAGAAGAACCTGCTCTGCGCTCAGTCCCAGGTGCGAGGCTACCAGTCGTTCGACAGGTTCGCGCTCAGGATATTTGGTGAGATCGGCGCGCGAGATGCCGCCCAGAACTTCCAATACCTTCGGAGAACACGCGAAGGTATTTTCATTGAAGTCGAGTCGCGTGCTATCGCGTGACCCGAGTGGCGGGTGATATTCCTTGGTGCGCCGAACCGCCGCACGCGGTGTAGGATACTCAGCCATCGACACCTCGCACTCGAATGGCCTCGGCATGGCCTTGCAAGCCCTCGGCCTCGGCAAGGGTAATCGCCGCAGGCCCAAGTTTCTTGATTCCTTGCCGTTGATACTTCTGAACCGTGATGAGTTTCAGGAAGTCGGAGACACTCAGGCCGCCTCGTACCTTTGCCCAGCCGCCTGTAGGCAGCGTGTGGTTGGGGCCGGAGATATAGTCGCCCAGGGGATGCGCCGAATAGCGGCCGACGAAGACAGAGCCCGCGTTCTCTACCCACTGTAAATCGCTGTCGGCATCGACTGTCAGATGCTCCGGAGCGAGGCGATTTGTCAGGTCGCGCGATTCAGGAACTGATTCAGTTACAAATATGACCCCATTGCTTTGGGTGGATTTCCTGGCGATGGGGTTGTGAGCAGCGAGCCTCTTCACTTCGACGCTCACGTTTTCAGCGAATGCACTATTCGTCGTAATGAAGATGGGCAGGGCATCCGGATCGTGTTCTGCCTGCGCAACCAGATCGGCGGCTATGCCGAGGGGGTCGCCAGTCTCGCTGGTAACGACGATCTCGGTTGGGCCTGCGAGCATGTCGATGGCGCAGTCGAAAGACACAAGTCTTTTCGCCGCCGCCACGTAGGCGTTGCCGGGGCCGACAATTTTATCGACGCGCGCGATGCTTTCCGTGCCGTACGCCAGGGCTGCCACTGCCTGCGCGCCGCCGATCCGGTAGAACTCCGCGATTCCAAGAAAGCCGGCAACAGCGAGGGTTTCCGGAGCGGGCTTGGGCGAAACAACTACAATCCGCTGAACACCCGCGACCTGCGCGGGGATGGCGGTCATCAGCATCGTCGATGGCAATGGGTAGCGCCCGCTCGGGACATAGCAGCCAACAGCCTCCAGAGGCCGGATCAGCTGTCCTACCTCCAATCCCGGTATCTGATCGAAGGTCCAGCTCTTTGGCATCTGCCGCAGTGCGAAGCGACGAATGTTCTTTGCTGCCGTTTGAACCGCCGAACGGAAGGCGGGCGGGGCCTCGCGCCACGCCTGCTTCATTTCGTCTTCCGATATTTGTAATGGGGTCTGTTGCGAAATGCCGTCGAAGCGAGCGGCGTAGCGGCGCAGGGCCACGTCGCCGCCTTTCCGCACTGCCTCGATGATCTTCCGCGCCACAGGCGTAGCGCGCGCGTCCGCTTCACTGCGGCGGTTCTCCAATTGCGCGATCAACGCATGCGTCCGCTTCGCACTGCGCCCTGCTGTGTGCATCACTTTCATCTACAGGACCACCTTGCTGAGCGGGTATTCAACGATCCCCGTGGCATTGGCTGCCTTCAGCTTTGGAATGACATCGCGAACGACGGTCTCTTCCAGGATCGTATTGACAGCGACCCAGGAAGGATCGCTCAGCGCGGAGACCGTGGGAGAGTTCAGTGCGGGAAGTACGGAGAGAACGGCTGCGAGATTCGACTTTTGTACGTTCAGCATCAGCCCGACCTGCCCTTGAGCGGCAATGGCGGCGTTCAGCATCAACGCGATATTGTCGATCTTCTGTTTTTTCCAGGGATCGCCATAACTGGCTGGATTTGCGATGAGGTGTGTCTCGCTCTCCAGGACGGTATCGATGATGCGCAGTCGATTGGCCTTCAGCGAGCTGCCGGTCTCCGTCACTTCAACGATTGCGTCCGCAAGCGTAGGCGGCTTCACTTCAGTCGCGCCCCAGCTGAACTCGACCTTCACCGGCACGCCTTTCCCGGCGAAATAGCGCTTTGTGACTTCCACCAGTTCGGTGGCGATGATCTTGTCGGCGAGGTCTTCTGCTTTTTGATAGGGCGAATCTTCGGGCACTGCCAGCACCCAGCGAACACGCTGGCGGCTCTGCTTGGCATAGACGAGGCTGGTGACGCTTTTTACTTCACGTCCGCTCTCGACGACCCAGTCGATTCCGGTGAGCCCTGCGTCCAGCGCACCGTGATCGACGTATCGAGCCATCTCCTGTGCGCGAATCAGCGTGCACTCGATTTCGCTGTCGTCAATCGATGGAAAATAAGAACGGCCATTGGCATAGATATTCCAGCCCGCTCGTTGAAAGAGAGCGATCGTCGCGTCCTGCAAGCTTCCTTTGGGGATTCCGAGCTTGAGCTTGTTGGCCATTAGCGCACCTCCGCTGCGGCGTTGATCGCGACAGGCCGCGTGAAGCAGCTGACGGTGCCTTCGTGGCAGACGAGACCGTCGCCTTCGACCTGCACGCGGTAGAGAAGCGTGTCCTGATCGCAGTCCGTCGATGCTTCGACGATGCGGAGGCGATTGCCGCTGGTTTCGCCCTTCATCCAGAGCTTCTGGCGGGTGCGGCTCCAGAAGGTTACAAATCCGCTCTCCAATGTTTTCTGGTAGCTGGCTTCATTCTGAAAGCCAACCATCAGCACCTGTCCGGTGGCGGCGTCCTGCACAATGGCCGGAATCAGGCCATCCATCTTTGCGAAATCAATTGCTGTATCCGTCATCACTCATCCTTGGGTTTTGGCCGGCTTCGCGGTGCAGGCGGAAGATGCAAAAAGCCCGCCTGCGCTTAGCGCATCGGCGGGCTTTAGGTCCTTTGATTCTGGCTTTTTACTCTAGGCCATAGGATTCGCCGACACGCTCGTCACATGATGATGGTGGTGATGACGATGATGAAGGTGAATCTGCATCTAGGTTTGAAAGTAATAGGCTTCTCAAACGATGTCAACCTTGTCACCATAAATTATTTTGTGAATCGCCGGGCGGAGAGGAAATCAATTGGACATTTTGTGCCACCTTCGATTGCGAAATCGGCCAGCACTTCACCCAGAACACTGGTGAATTTGAAACCGTGTCCGGAGAAGCCGCAGGCAATCGTGACCTGTGAGTAGTGGGGATGCGGCGAGACAACGAAATGTTCATCAGGAGTCATCGTGTACATGCAGGTCGTAGCATGCAACAGCTTTCCATTGAGTGCGGGAATATAAATTGCCAATTGCTCGCGGATCTCGGCAATGTCCGCTTCCGCAATATCGCGCTCGATTGTTTCCGGCGTGCAGATTTCTCCTCCGGAATGGAGGGCGACCTTCACGCCGCTGTCTCCACCGTCGGTTGCGGGAAAACCATAAAAAATCTGCCGGCTGCCGGTTTGCCAGATGTAGATGGGGAAGCGATCCGGCGCGAAATGCGCGATGTTTTCTGTAGGCTCGAACCACGCCATGACATGCCGCCGCACCTGCAGGGATGGGAGCGTCCACTTCAGCAGATCTGCGGCCCATGCTCCCGGCGCCACCACCAGATGTTCCGCCTCATAGGTTGTTTTCTGCGTCGTGACGCGAACTGTGCCCGAATTTGTTATCTGCCACGCAGTAACCGGTTCTTCAAAATGCAGACTCGCGTTGTTTTGCGCGGCCAGTTGCAGATGTGCCGTGACAGCCGCTTCCGGGCGCACAAAGCCAGCCTTCTTTTCATAGACGGCGCAATCGGATGGTCGTGGATGGAGGACAGGAAACCTTCGTTGGATTGCTTCTGCATCGAGTAGTTCACAGGCAAGTCCGTGCTGGTCGGCGCTTTGCAGGCTGCCTTGCACTACCTCGCTGTCCTCGGCTCCCAGAAACAGGCCGCCCGTAATGGTGAGCAGTTGTGTCGCAGTATCGCGTTCCAGCTTCTCCCATAAGTCATATGCGCGCAATACCAGGGGCACATATCCGGGATTCTCATGATAAGCCTGGCGGATGATGCGCGAGCTGCCGTGCGAGGAGCCCTGATCGTGCGCCGGTCTATAACGATCCAGCCCGAGCACCCGCTTCCCGCGAGCCGCAAGATGGCAGGCGGCAGCGCTACCCACTCCGCCCAGCCCGAGTACGATGACGTCATATGTATCTGCCATTGCGTTCTGTGTAGAGTATCCTGTGCCGTACGGAAAAAGAACTTATGCGGGAGCCGCTTCGTCTACGATAAAAATCATGCCGATTCGAGTAAGAAAAAGTCTCTCATCGCTGTTTCAGCAGAAGCCTCCGGTGCTTTGCCTGATGGCCATCCTATGCGCAGGGCAGGCGATGGGCGAAAACAAGATCGAAGGCCGCAACGGCATTGCACTGCCGCCGCCGCCCCCTACCGCAGCCGAGACGGTCACCGATAATCTCCACGGTACTGAAATCGCCGATCCATACCGCTGGCTGGAGGACTCCAAAAGCCAGCAAACGCGGACCTGGATTGCCTCGCAGATGAAGTACACCGAAGAATATCTTTCCCAGGTGAAGATGCGTCCGCAGATCGTCGACGAACTGACGAAGCTGCAGCGTGTCGATGTTTACTCCATCCCAGCGGAATACGGCGGCAAAGTTTTCTTCGAAAAACGGTTGGCGGATGAGAACCAGTCTTCCATTTATGTGCGGGGCGGATGGAAGGGAGATGATATGCGTCTGGTAGACGCGACCAGGCTCAGCACAGATCAAAACACCTCGGTGAGCATCGACGATATCTCCGGCGATGGCCAGTTGATGGTCTATGGCATCCGGCAGGGCGGCGCGGATGAAGAGTCGGTGCATGTTTTGAATGTCGATACGAAGCAGGAGCTATCCGATGTGCTTCCCAGCGACCGCTACTTCGGCGTCAACCTCAGTCCGGACAAGCGCGGTCTTTATTATGCCCGCTTCACCCATGAAGGCACGACCATCCACTATCACAAGTTCGGCACCCCGGTAGAGGATGACGCGTTGCTTTTCGGCAAAGAATATCGCGGCGAGAAGCTGGGCGAGATCGACAATGTCGGCATCGGCATCACCGACAACGGACACTACCTGGTGATGCTGGTTGGACATGGTGTGCCAGCCAAACGAGAGGACGTTTTGCTGAAAGACCTGCGGACACCGGATTCGCCGATCGTGCCACTGGTCTATGGA
>JAATFH010000400.1 GCA_015655315.1 Terriglobales bacterium | reverse complement strand
GGGGAAAGTTTTGCACTTGACATCGGGGCTTTGTGCCTTCATTATTTGAAGGCACCAGAAAGAACCCAATACCCGGGAGACTCCCCATGAGTACAGCAGTCTATGAACCGAAGCACACCGCGCTCCTGATCGTCGATCCATACAACGATTTCATGAGCGAGGGCGGCAGTATGTACGCCATCACCAAACCTACCGCTGACTCGGTCGGTTTCTACCAGAACATGCGCAAGCTGATCCCGGCAGCACGCTCTGCGGGAATTCAGGTTTTCATCGTTCCTCATCATCGGACTCGGAAAACCGATTTTGACAACTGGCTTCACGTCAATCCCATCCAGGTTCAAACGAAGGGCCGGAACGCCTTCGGTGTGGACACGTGGGGCGGCGAATTGCATCCCGAATTTGGTCCACGACCAGGCGATGTCATAGCCCTCGAACACTGGGCACAGAACGGCTTTGCCAATACGGATCTCGACGCGCAGTTGAAGCAGCACAATATTCAAAAAATCGTGCTGGTGGGCTTCATCGCCAACTCCTGCGTGGAGTCGACCGCTCGTTTTGGCATGGAGTTGGGCTACCACGTCACTCTGATCAAAGATGCAACGGCTGCCTTCGATTTCGAAGGTATGACGGCGGCAAATGTGAACGCCAAACTGTATGCCCACGCCACTCTGACAACGGATGAGTTCATGCCCGTGCTGCCCGCGGCAACCGACTCCGAAGTCCTAGCGCCGGCACTAACCTCCAAAAACTGACAATCGGAGGACCGGGGCACTTCACGTTTTCCGGTCTAGCACCGAACAAAGGGCCCTGCATATAAGGAGCCAGATATGATTCGTTCCGATGAACTCAAGGTGGCGCCGATCTTTGCCTGTCTGTCAGACGCGCAACGTGAACGCATCGCACAAAACGCAGCGGAATTGATTGTCAAAGAGGGCGAGTGGCTTATTCGCGAAGGCGAGGCCCCGTGGTTCTTCGTCTTGCTCGAGGGATGCCTTGACGTAGAGAAAGAGTACGGCGGATCGAGTGTGGTGAGGGCACGCTACCGGCCGGGCGAGTTTTATGGAGAAACTCCCATCATGCTCAACTCGCCTGCCATTGCATCGTTGCGCGCGCATGAGCCATCACGAGTGGTTCGTCTCGACCGGATGCAGTTTCGAGAACTCATCGATTCGTCACCGGAGTGCAGCGACCTCGTCGTCAAAGTGATGATGAAGCGTGTGACGATGATGCAGGAGCACATGCGCGAGAGCAATCCCTTGCGGGTGGTCATCGTCGGCGCCCAGTACGATGCGGAGTGCCGTGATATCCGGGCGTTCCTCTCCATGAATCGAATCCCTTATGAGTGGCAACATGAATACGACCCAATACGGCTGCCACTGGAAGTGCCGGCGGATCCATCCGGACCATTCGTCGTGGTTGATCGTTCCACATTCGTCGGGCCTCCGCTGACCGTGCGCAAGGTCGCTGACGCACTCAATATCTGTACCGCACCCGCGAAAGACAAGTACGACGTTGTCATCGTCGGAGGTGGCCCGGCAGGACTTGCTGCCGCAGTTTATGGCGCGTCGGAGGGATTGTGCGTCCTGCTAATAGAAAAGAATGCCGCGGGTGGACAAGCAGGAACTTCCTCGCGGATTGAGAATTATCCCGGTTTTCCCAATGGCATCTCCGGGGACGAGTTGATCGGGCGCTTTCTCAAGCAGGCCACTCGCTTTGGCGCGGAGATGGTATTAACCCGCGCGGTCGATGCGATTATGCCGATTGTAGGTGGATATCGGGTTGAACTCGACGATGGCCTGCAAGTGCAGACGAAGACGATCGTTCTCGCAACCGGCGTGGATTGGCGCAGACTTGAGGCCGATGGCGTGGATCGGTTGCAGGGAAAAGGAGTGCTGTACGGAGCGACTCGCACGGAAGCATCAACGGTTGTCGGCAAAGACGTCTTCATCGTGGGAGGAGGTAACTCCGCTGGGCAGGCGGCAATGTTCTTCTCAGGGTACGCGGCGTCGGTAACGCTGCTCATACGCGGCAAAGGACTCGAGTCGACGATGTCGCAGTACCTGATTGATCAGCTCACTCAACGGCACAACATCTTCGTTGAGAACGAAACAAGAATTGTATCTGTGTTCGGAGAGGACTGCCTCGATTCCATTGAGACGGAGCGGAGCGATGCTTCGAGCCAGGTTCGGAAGGCTGATGCACTTTTTGTGATGATCGGCGCTCGAGCGAACACCGACTGGCTTCCAGAGAATCTAGAGCGGGACGACGACCACGGCTTTGTATGCACAGGCCGCGATCTACCGGATCTGCCACATCAGCGTATGCCATTCCTGCTTGAAACAAATCTGCCTGGCATATTCTGTGCCGGTGATGTACGCCACGATTCAATTAAGCGTGTGTCGAGCAGCGTCGGCGAAGGAAGCATGACGATTGCCTTCGTTCACCAGTATCTTGCGCTTCAGCCGCACGACGAGGCGTCTGAAACGTGGCAACTGCCGGCACGTAGCAGAGCAAAGTCGGAGCCGTCCTATGATCCGCTTCTTGCTCGGGCACCTATTGACCAAATGGACGCTATCTCAGCGTCAAAGTAATTGTCCATTTCATCGCGGCTCAGCGATTTCCACAATACCAACATTTTTGATTGAGTCGTGAGAACTCGCACACACATCTATCATGAGTCCCTTCATAAGGTGAAGGCTTATCCCGACTAACGAGCGACGCAGGCCATACTTGATTCGTCGTTTCCAGAACCTAACACCAAAGGACAGCATGGTCATTCAGAACTCAGTACGAAAATCACCGCACGGCACGGCGGTGATCACGGGTGCATCTGCTGGGATTGGCGCATTGTTCGCAGATCGATTTGCCAAACGAGGCTACGATCTCATGCTTATTGCCCGCCGCGCCAATCGTCTGGAAACGATCGCAAAATCGTTGAAAAAACAATATGGTGTCGCTATTGGATGGATCGCTACTGACCTCGGCAATCCAATCGAACTGGATGATGTTGTCCGGACGATAGCTTCTGACAAGAGCGTAACGCTGCTGGTCAATAACGCTGGAACCTCTACGCTGGGGAAAGTCGCTGAGTCGAAGCCAGAAGACCTGACAGCGATGATCAATGTCAACATCGTGGCTCTAACCCGCTTGACTATCGCCGTCCTCTCCGGCTTCAAAGAACGGGATCGAGGAACCATCGTCAATATCGGATCAGTGCTCGGACTCCACAGCCTCCCCATCAGCAGCATCTACAGCGGAGCGAAAGGGTATGTTCTGAACTTTACTCGCGGGTTACAGGATGAGGTCGCCGGCACCGGTGTACGGGTCCAACTTGTTCTCCCGGCAGCAATCGCAACGGATATCTGGGCGATTTCGGGAGTTCCGCTGTCTCAGCTGGATCCTAAGACTGTGATGACCGCTGAAGATGCGGTGAACGCGATCCTCGCAGGCTTCGATTCAGGTGAATCGATCACCTTGCCATCGGTTGAAGACGTCGAACTCTTCGCAAATTACGACAAAGCGCGCATGCAAGTGCTGGCGGCTTCACAAACCAGTGCGCCGGCGAGCCGCTATTCCCCGAAGCGCTGACGTGGTCCGCACTTCGCGGCAGACTTCCGCGCAAGGATTCAAAGAACAGGTAAGAAGAAAGGCAGGAATATGAGCAAGCTCACAGGCAAGGTTGCAATCGTAACTGGATCGTCGAAAGGTATCGGAGCAGCAATCGCAAAGGCTCTCGCGGCTGCAGGTGCTTCCGTTGTTGTGAACTACGCGTCCAGCAAAGAGGCAGCAGAAAAGGTCGTCGCCGCTATTGCGGCTGGCGGCGGACAGGCCATCGCCGTGCGTGGCGATGTTTCCAAGGCGGCCGATGCGCAAGGTCTCGTCGAGGCCGCCATTGAGAGCTATGGGCGTCTTGATATCGTGGTCAACAATTCGGGGATTTATGAGTTCGCTCCGCTCGACCAGATCACCGAAGAGGCATTCCACAAGAGCTTCGATATTAACGTTCTCGGTCCTCTGTTGGTGACGAAGGCTGCCGAGAAGCATCTCGCTGAGGGAGCCAGTGTGATCAACATCGGTTCGACTGCGCCGTTGCTCAGGTCCGAGAGTACGACGGTCTACACAGCGACGAAGGCTGCGCTCGATGCCATCACCGGTGTACTAGCCAAGGAACTGGGACCGAAAAAGATCCGAATTAACTCGGTTAATCCTGGCTTCACCATCACCGAAGGCACAGGCAGCTATGTTGGCTCGGACTTCGCCGAAAATCTCATCGCTCAGGTCCCGCTCGGTCGCGCTGCTCAACCTGAGGAGATCGCTTCGGTGGTTCTATTCCTGGCATCGGAAGATGCTAGATGGCTGACCGGCGAGTTGATCAATGCAAGCGGCGGACTTCGATAAAGATCTGTCACGCTGGCATTTGCCACGCCGGAGTTGGCTCGCAACCTCATGCGAACAACACCTGCGTAAGCGCCTCGCGGCGGCCCTCGCAGCTCAACGATTTGAAAGGAATAATTCAAATGAATTTCGTCAAAATGATTCACAGTGCAACGGTCATTGCTCTTGGCTTTGCGTTGCCACTCACACTTTCAAGCAAGGCGACTGCTCAGGCGGACGCTAGGGTCCCAGCACCCTCCCAGACTGGAAACGGCCCGTGACCGTGGTTAGATTACATGGAAGCTCCTGCTTGATGAAGCACAAGGTCTCCGGTGCCTATCGACCTCACTTCGAGTGTCATTGCAGGTCCCGTCTGTGACGCCGTAACGGCGTGTTTGAGCGGACCAAGCGTCTGGGCAATCGCTACCCCGCCAATTCCGGCATTAAGCACGCCAAGTTCCTGTGCTTCGGGCCCTCCAACAAGCATGAGCCGATATTTCATCCCAGGCTGAAGCCCGGTCACTGCAATCTGAAGATTATCGATGGGGCCAAGCGAGTTGATTGAAACGCTGGCGTGAGCAGCCAAATTACCAGCAGAAGCTGGAGGCACCAGTTCAAGATGCAGGGCCGGGCTTGCCACGCCTAAGGGCTTAAGGTTGGCCGTGCCGCTCGCGGATGTAGTCGCGTGTGGAACATAGACAAGCGCCTGTGGCAACTGGCCTACCGGAATCGTTCCGACCACTGTATTGGTCAGCGTGTCGATCGCCTGTACGGCATCGCCGTTCTCAAGGCCGACATAGACGCGATTTCCATCTCCCGATCCCCATATGCCGTGCGGAAGATCACCCACTTTGATGGTCGCCACAAGCGCAGGCACGGACCCGATATCACGACGATAGGCCAGCACCTGATTCACTCCTCCTACCGTGACATAAGCGAAACGACCCCGAGCGTTGGTAATCAAAGTCACATGATTCGTGATCGGTCCCGTTTCAAGCGTGGCCAACGTTTTGAAGGGAGGCTTTGCGCTGACGACCTGAGTCTTCCCTGAGTCCTTAAGCGTGAACCATACTTCGTCCTGATCGACCGCTAGATTCGGCGAGAAAGGGCTCGCTTGCGGTACTCGCGCAACGACCTCGTACGTTGCCGTATCGATCACATCCATCTCGGGAGTGAAGCTCGAAGGAACAAACGCGTACTTGCCATCGGGACGAAATAGAACCATCCCTGGTCCGTTGGCAGTTTCTATGCGGCGAGTCTCCTTTTTACTTAAGGGCTCGATCACACTGATGTAGTTTTCGCCGCGTACAGTCACCCACAGATCTTTTCCGTCGGGCCGGAAGAACGCCTCGTGC
>JAATFH010000564.1 GCA_015655315.1 Terriglobales bacterium | reverse complement strand
CGCCCTGGAACTTCCCCATGGCCATCCCCTCGTGGAAGCTCTTCCCCGCGCTCGTCTGCGGTAATACCTGCGTCATCAAGCCCGCCGAAGACACGCCGCTTTCCACATTCAATCTGGTGCAGACCCTGATAGACGCAGGCCTGCCCAAAGGCGTCGTCAACATCGTCACCGGATACGGACCCGATGCCGGAGCGCCCATCGTCTCGCATCCCGGCGTGCGCGCCGTGTCGTTTACCGGCTCATCCGAAGTAGGCCGCATCGTAGGCCAGACCGCAGCCGCCAACTTCAAGCCCTGCTCGCTCGAAATGGGCGGCAAGAATGCCATGATCGTCCTCGACGACGCCAACCTCGATCTCGCCCTCGACGGCGCGCTCTGGGGAGCCTTCGGCACCGCAGGCCAGCGCTGCACGGCTACCAGCCGCATCATTTTACATAAGAAAATCGCCGCCGAGTTCACCGAGAAACTCGTCGCGCGTGCCAAAGCCCTCAAAGTCGGCAACGGCCTCGATGAATCGATCGAGATGGGCCCGCAGATCAACGAACAGCAGATCGAGACTTCCACCAAGTACAGCAAGATCGCGCGGGAAGAAGGCGCAAAGCTTCTCTGCGGCGGCGTGCGTCTCAGCGATGGCCCCTACGCAAACGGGACGTTTTTCGCACCCACCGTCGTCGCAGGCGTAAAGCCCAACATGCGCATCGCGCAGGAAGAAGTCTTCGGGCCGGTTGTCAGCCTGATCGAATGCAGCAGCTTCGACGAAGCCCTCGACATTGCCAACGGCATTCAGTACGGCCTCTCAACCGCGCTCTATTCGCGTGACGTGAACCACGCCTTCCGCGCCATGCGCGACCTCGAAGCGGGCATCACCTATATCAACGCACCCACCATCGGCGCCGAAGTCCATCTACCCTTTGGCGGCGTCAAGCAGACCGGCAACGGCCATCGCGAAGGCGGCACCGGCGCTCTCGACTTCTACACAACATGGAAGTCAGTCTACGTCGACTATTCGGACAAACTGCAGCGCGCACAGATCGACTGAAGCCAACTGCTTCGCTACTTCGCTGGGACAGGCTCTTTACTGCGCAGAGCTTTTCCCAGCACCCGCCTTTCGACCCACCCGCGTACTTTGTCAGTCCGAAATTCGGTCGCACACGCAACCGCGTACGAATACCCAATCGCCAGCAGCAGCGCACCGAAACCGTAGATCAGATGCCGCGCGTCGGGCTGCCATCTTGACTCGCCTGCTATCAACGCGGTGAGCAAAACGAGAAGCGGCACATGCACCAGATAGAGCGTGTATGAAAAGCGCGCCCCGACACGGGCAAGATGCACTCCCGCATTTTCAGGAGCGGCACTTTTTGCCCCAAGCAGAAGCCAGATCAGAACAAACGTTGCCGCTCCGAGAAGATAGTCCGACGCCACTCCCTGCACCACGTGCGTCTTCGCCAGGAAAAACAGCAGCGGGCAATAAAGCACTGCTGCCAGGATGCGAATCGCGGGCCCGCTACGCGGTGCAGGAACCACTGCCAGCAGAGTTCCCAGCAGCCAGAGCGGAAACAGCAGGAGAATGTCCTTCCCGATGAACCATGCACACGCGATAAAGGCAGAAACATTCAGAATGCGCGCGCCGGGGTTGGTCCCTTTACGCAGGGCGAGAAATGCGCAGGGGAACAGCACGTAGTACCAGAACTCGTTTGCCAGACTCCACATCGGTCCGTTGCTGCCGAAGGCGGGCACCAGAATCGTCTGCAGAAAAAATAAGTTCCCAAAGAAGACCGGCACATGAAGAGATTGCGCAATATCCCCCAGCATGTGCGTCCCCGTCTGCCCCGCATACAACGCAGGAGCAAGGTGCAAACCCAGTCCTGTGCTGTCGAGCAGCGCCCCCAGCACGAGCGCAGGAACAAGCACGATCCAGAGGCGCACGAGGCGATGTGTGAGATAGAGCTTCCAGCTCCACTCGCCCCGCTGCGTCATGCGAAAGACGCTGCCGCTGATGAGATAGCCGCTCAGCACGAAGAAAATCACCACCGCCTGATGCCCGGCGTCGGTCAGAACATAAGGCACGGCAAACACCGTCCGGTGCGCCGCAATCTGCCGATAGTCCACGTAGAGCAGATTGCGCCAGTGCTCCAGACACACGAGCAGTGCGGCACTGGCGCGCACAAGGTCGAGCAGTACTGATGCATTCGTGCTGGTGAACGGTATACGGGCAGGTGAATTCATCCGGTGAGTTCTACTTTACAAATTTCGACGTGGTTTTACTTCTTCTCCGTCCCGAATCTCTCGCTTGCGCCATGGAGACGGCGCTGTGCGGTATTCTTGACTGTTTGGAAGCTGGAATAACAGGGATGGTCGAAGACTTGGATCAACCGTTGAGGCAAAGCACATGATTATCGGAGTACCGAAGGAAGTAAAAGACCACGAGAGCCGCGTCGGTATTACACCTGCGGGCGTGAAAGCACTCACCGAAGCCGGACACAAAGTCCTGGTGGAAACCCATGCGGGCGAACTCTCAGCGTTCACCGACGACGAATACCAGTCCGCGGGTGCGGAGATCGTCGGCGCGGCCCACAATGTCTGGGGCAACGCCGACATGGTGGTGAAAGTGAAAGAGCCTGTCGAAAAAGAGTACGTCTTCTTCCGCTCCGGGCTTACGCTCTTCACCTATCTCCACCTCGCTCCGGTCCCTGAACTCACCGAGCAGCTTCTTACGAAAAACGTTACCGGCATCGCCTACGAGACAATTCGCGATAAGGCAGGCACCCTGCCGCTGCTCACCCCTATGTCGGAAGTAGCGGGCCGGATGTCCGTCCAGGTAGGCGCATCGTATCTCGAAAAAGAAAAAGGTGGCCGCGGCCTTCTTCTCGGCGGCGTACCCGGCGTGCCTCCGGCAAATGTCTGCATCATCGGCGGCGGCATTGTCGGCACAAACGCGGCGAAGATCGCCGTCGGCATGGGCGCGAAAACTACTATCGTCGACCTGAACCTCAACCGGCTTCGCGAACTCGACGACATCTTCAATGGCAGGCTCTTCACCCTCGCCTCAAACTCTTACAACCTCGAGCGCACCGTACGGGAAGCCGACCTTGTTATCGGCGGGGTGCTCATCCCCGGCGCGGCTGCGCCCAAGATCGTCACTAAAGAAATGGTTGCGAAGATGAAGAAGGGCGCGGTCATCGTAGACGTGGCCATCGATCAGGGCGGCTGCATTGAAACAGCAAAGCCCACGACGCACAGCAACCCCTCCTACGAAGTGAACGGAGTGGTGCACTACTGTGTCACCAACATGCCTGCGGCAGTCCCCAATACATCGACGCTGGCGCTGACCAACGCAACCTTTCCTTATATCCTGCGCCTCGCACAGCGCGGAGTGAAAGCCGCAATCCTCGAAGACGACGGCATCCGCGATGGCGTCAATACATTCGAAGGTGTCCTCACCTGCGAGCCGGTCGCTAAATCGCAAAAGAAGGAATGGAAGGCAGTGAGAGACCTTCTCGCTTAGTTTTGTACGAAAATAAAAATGGGGCGGCTCAGCACCGCCCCATTTGCTTTGCTTCGAATTTATCGACGCAACGGTACGGACTGCTCGAGCCGGAATGTCAACAAAGTTTCAGCCGGAATCTCGATCTCCTTGTTGCCAGTAAAAGCGGTGCCCGCTGTGCCCGCTCCGGCACCGGCGAGACCACCAATCAGCGCTCCCTTGCCACCACCGGCCAGTCCGCCGATCAACGCGCCCAGACCGGCTCCGCCGCCGATAAAGCCAGCCGTCCGCTTGCCCTTGCCCTTTTCAACCCGCTCCACCGTGCTGGTCGAAATCGGATAGGTGCCACCCGCTGCGCGAATGCTGTCCAGCCGAATGGCAAGCTCTGCCTGGCCTTTGAATCGGCCCAACGATTTCGCATCGACCACCGTGCCCGAAGCAGGCGCTCCTGCGCGAACGACGGTAACGCCATTCACCACGATTGGATCGGCAACGGTTGCATTAAAGCTTTGTCCGGTCTGGCTGATTTTCGATCCCAGCGTCTGTCCCAGCGTCACACGGATATGTGTTCCCGCAGGGATCACCAGAGGCTGAGGAGGTGGAGCAGGCGTAGCGGCTTGCGTCATAGGAGGCGGCGCAGGTGCCGCAGCGGGCGGTGCAGCTACAGGCGCTGCCGCCGGAGCAGACGGAGCGGCTTGCGGCTGCGCCGCAGGTGCCGGAGCAGTCGCCGAACTCTGATCCGAAGCAGGTTGCGCCGGAGGTGCGGCCGTCGCAGCGCTATCGGACTGCTTATTGCAGCCGCCAGCGAGCAGTGTGATCACCGATATCGTGACTAACGCGGCAAGTCGAATTCTAAAACTCTTCATAGCAATCATTTTGATGCCTTCCTTAAGTTTTCTGGTTGCGCGATTCTCCGCCAGCCTGCTTCGTATTTCTAAGAAGATAGCTGACCTGACGCCTATAATGCTGGAGTGCCATACACGAAGCACAAGCGAACAACAATTGCAGCTTTAGGCGTCATTGTACTTGTGCTGTTGCTGGTGCTCGCATCCCTCAATGCATTTAGGCTGAATTTTCTTTATCCCCATAGCGTCGCAGCTGTTTTTCTTTTCACCGCGCTCACCGTCGTCGTCTTTCTGCTCTTCCTGTTGATGCTGGTGCTGCTGTCGCGCAATATTCTCAAAATCTATGCTGACCGCCGCAGCCGCGTGCTCGGCTCACGCCTGCGCTCGCGGTTGCTTGTCGGAGCGCTGCTGCTCTCCTTCGCTCCGGCAGCCTTCATGTTTTTCTTCAGCTTTGGGCTCATGAACCGCTCCATCGACCGCTGGTTCTCCCAGCCTGTTTCTGAGCTGCGCGAAGATTCGACACGCATCGCGCTTGAGCTCTCGCACTACGTGACGCAGAATGCGCGCGCGGAAGCAGAATCGCTGGCCCGCTCCGAAGCCATCGCGCTGAACTACCAGGCAGGCAATACAAGCGCGCTGATGGATGAGATTCGAACCCACCGCATCACGCTACAGGGCGGCTTCGCCATTATTTATCGGGATGACCACTCGATCGCACAATATCAGCTGCCTTCCGCATCCGGTCCGATCAAAGTTCGTGCCTGGATGGACGATGCCGCTACCGAGGTACAAAACGGACAGCCCCTGGCGTCCATCATCCGCAAAGCCGCGCAGCGAACCGACGAACCGGTTGCTTCCATCGGCGACACCGACTACGCACTCGGTATGGCAACGACATCCGGCGGTGGAATCATCGTCGTCGGCCTGCCCCTTCCTTCAGGCCTGAGCAGAACAGTCAGTGAAATCCGCGCCGGTACCGAGCAATACTGGGCCATCTATCGCGAACGCCGCAGTATTCGCAGCACCTATCTGCTGTTGCTGCTGCTGCTCACGGCTCTTACTTTCTTTGCCAGCAGCTGGCTCGCATGGTTCTTTTCCAAGCAGATCACGCGTCCGCTCGAAAACCTCGCCGATGCGATGGACGGGATCGCCGCGGGTCGTTATCAGCAGCGCGTCACCATCTCGGCGACAGAAGAGCTTGGCGAGCTCCTGCAGTCCTTCAATCACATGGCGGCCGATCTCGAACAGAGCCGCATGATCGCCGAGCAATCCACCTCACAGCTCTTCGAGGCGAACATGGCGCTCGAAGAACGGCGGCGCGAGCTGGAGACGATTCTCGAAACCATCCCCGGCGGCGTCATCACTCTCGATGCGACACTGCAGATCACGCAGGCAAACCAGGCCTTTATCGATCTCCTGCCTCCCGGAGCGCCGCAGTCCCTGCAGGGCGTTTCTCTCACCAGTATTGTTCCGGAAGATATCGCGAACGAGCTCACGCTGCTTGCCCGCCGCGCCCAGCGCATGGGCATTGCCGCAACCGAATTTGAAATGCGCAATCCCAAAGGAAAGCTGAACCTCGCCGCTACCATGGCGATGCTTCAGCTTGGTCAAAACCGGCGTGGCTCCATTCTCGTGCTCGAAGATGTAACGGAATTTCTGCAGGCACAGCGGCAGCTCGCATGGAAAGAAGTAGCGCAGCGCGTAGCGCACGAAATCAAGAATCCGCTTACTCCCATCGCCCTCTCTGCCGAACGCATCAAGAGACACCTCGACCGGAACACGCCGGAATCGCCCAGCATCATCCGTTCCTGCAGCGACGTAATATTAGGCTCCGTGGAAACACTACGCACACTGGTCGATCAATTCGCCGCACTCGCGCAGTTCCCCACCGCGCATCCTAAACCAGCCGATCTGAATGTGATCGTCGAAAATTCTCTGCGGCTCTTCGAGGATCGTCTCGGTGATATTCGCGTGGAGGTCGATCTCTCTCCGCAACTACCGCCCGTCATGGCCGATGCGGAGGCGCTGAAGCGCGCGCTCGCCAATCTCATCGACAATGCAGCAGAAGCCATGCAGGAAAGTCGCATGCGCGTGTTGACCGTTCAGACCGGACTCACCGATCATCACGAGATGGCCGAAGTTACGATCACCGATACAGGTCACGGTCTGACCGACGATTCACGGGAGCGTCTTTTCCTGCCCTACTTTTCGACGAAGCAGCGAGGCACTGGGCTTGGGCTCGCCATCGCTGCAAAGATTATTCAGGATCACCAGGGCGCGATCCGCGCCGAGCAAAATTATCCGCTGGGAGCGCGATTCATCATCGAACTCCCACTCGCCGCCCACACAAACGGAAACGGCAGCAGCGACACAACGCAGACCGTTCCTACTCAATCTTCTTTCGACAAGGCCGCTCGATGAATCACATCCTGGTCGTAGACGATGAACCTGATATTCGCAAGCTTCTTGAAGAAATTTTGCGTGAGGAAGAGTATGCCGTAGCCAGCACCGGCACAGCGAACGAAGCATTAGTGTTGCTGCGCGATGTCAGCTACGATGTCATGCTCCTCGACATCTGGCTTCCGGACCGCGACGGACTCGAAGTCTTGAACGACATCCGCTCGCTCGAAACCGACAACAAGCCCGAAGTCATCATCATTTCCGGCCACGGCACCATCGAAACCGCCGTACGAGCCACTAAACTGGGAGCCTTCGACTTCCTCGAAAAACCACTCTCGCTCGAACGAACGCTCATCGTGGTCAAGAATGCCATCGAATCCAAGCGCCTGCGCAGCGAGAACCAGGAGTTCAAACGCCAGCTCGCGCTGCAGACGCCGATTACCGGCGAGAGCGTCCCGGCCAAAGCCCTGCGCCAGCAGATTAGACTGATGGCTCCCACAAATGGCCGCGTGTTGATCTATGGCGAATCGGGTAGCGGCAAGGAGCTGATCGCACGCGCCATCCATGCAGAAAGCAAGCGCCGCGAGCGTGTCTTTGTCGAGTTGAACTGCGCCGCCATCCCTGAGGATTACATTGAAAGCGAACTCTTCGGCTACCGCAACAGCGTCATCCCCGGTGGGCCTGCCGAAAAACGTGGGACCTTCGAACGCGCCGACGGCGGCACACTTTTCCTCGATGAAGTTGGCGACATGAGCCTGAAGACACAGGCGAAGGTGCTGCGTGCGCTCGATGAGCAGCGTTTCACCCCAGTCGGTGCAACCCATGCCATGAGCGTCGATGTGCGCGTGATTGCAGCGACCAACAAGAATCTTGAAGAGGAAATCGCAAAAGGAAACTTTCGCGAAGATCTTTTCTATCGACTGAATGTAATCCCGTTTTTCGTTCCGCCTTTGCGCGACCGCAGGGAAGATATCCCTCTGCTCGCGCGCGATTTTCTACGCCTCTATGGCCGCGAATACGGACGGTCTCGCCTCGAAATTACCGAAGATGCCATCGAATTATTGAAGCAATACCACTGGCCGGGAAATGTGCGCGAGTTAAAAAATCTCATCGAGCGCGTCCTGATCCTGAACCCGCAGACGCCCCGCATTGAGCGCAAACACCTGCCTATGCTGGTGCACCGCGGTGCAAGCAAGCGCAGTGAAGACTTCAGCACGCTTCATCAAGCGGGCGAAGCGTATGAGCGCGACTACATTCTGAAGCAAATCGACGCGTGCAACTGTAACATCAGCCGCGCTGCCGAATCACTTGGCCT
>JAATFH010000347.1 GCA_015655315.1 Terriglobales bacterium | reverse complement strand
GAGAATGACGACTAGGCCGCCGGTCATGTACTCGCAGCCATGGTCGCCCACACCCTCAACCACGGCTACCGCGCCGGAGTTGCGCACGGCAAAGCGTTCGCCCGCGCGCCCTGCGGCGAAGAGCGTGCCCGCTGTAGCACCATAGAGTGCGACGTTGCCAAGAATCACGTGCCGCTCGCTCTCACGCGCAGCTCTGCCCTGTCCGCGAAGAATCAGCTCACCGCCGCAAAGACCTTTGCCGACGAAGTCGTTGGCAAGGCCTTCGAGCGTGAGCGACACTCCCGGAGCGGCAAATGCCCCGAACGACTGGCCCGCGACGCCCTTCAGTTTGAAGGCGATTGGAGCCTGCGGCGCAACACCGTAGTCCTGCAGTAGTGCAAGCTCACCGGAGAGGCGCGCGCCAAGCGTGCGGTCTTCGTTGGTAACATTGGCTTCGAGCTCAAATGGCAGGCCCGCCTTGTAGGCAGCAATCGCCGGATCTACCCAGGCATCATCGATTGCGGGGTGCTCTTCCGGACGAAGATTTCGCTTACCCTGCCAGCTCACAACGCCATCCGCAGGCGCGGCGAGCAACGGCTTCAGGTCAAGACCGCCAACCTGCCGTACCTGATCCAGCAGATCGGTGCGGCCAATGGCAGCTTCGAGCGACGGCAGACCAAGCTTCGCCAGCAATGCCTGAATATCGCGCGACAACTCCTCGAAGAACTTGACCAGATGCTCAGGCCGTCCGCGGAACTTGGCCCGCAGATCGGGCCGCTGCGTGGCAATGCCCGTCGGACAAGTATTGAGATGACACTGCCTCGCCATGTCGCAACCGAGCGCGACCAGCACCGCGGTGCCGAAAGCAAATTCATCCGCGCCCAGCATGGCCGCAAATAGAACGTCGCGGGCCGTACGCAGACCCCCATCCGTGCGCAGACGCACGCGTCCACGCAGCCCGTTATGGATCAGCACCTGCTGCGCTTCCGCCAGCCCAAGCTCCCACGGATTGCCCGCGTACTTGATGCTGGAAAGCGGCGAAGCGCCCGTACCGCCATTGTGCCCTGCGATGACGATGTAGTCGGCATATGCCTTGGCCACTCCGGCGGCAACCGTGCCGACCCCAATCTCAGAAACCAGCTTCACGCAGATTGCTGCCTTAGGATTGACCCGGCGAAGGTCGAAGATCAGCTGCGCCAGATCTTCAATTGAGTAGATGTCATGGTGCGGCGGCGGACTGATGAGCTGCACGCCGGGCTGCGCATGACGCAGGCGCGCAATCAGTTCCGTGACCTTGTGTCCCGGAAGCTGTCCGCCTTCGCCCGGCTTCGAGCCTTGCGCCACCTTGATCTCGATCTCCTCGGCATTCATCAGGTACTCAGCTGTGACGCCGAAACGAGCCGAGGCAACCTGCTTCACCTTATTGTTGAGGAGGTGCGCCGGAACATTCACTCCGTTGAGCGGCAACTCGCCTTTGGGGTCGTAGACGGCGCGGTCTTCCCCGCCTTCGCCAGTATTCGAACGTCCGCCGAGCATGTTCATCGCCGCCGTGATGGTCTGATGCGCCTCCGGACTGAGCGAACCGAGCGACATGGCGCTGGCGATAAACCGCTTGTAGAAATTGGCAGAGGGTTCAACCTGCTCCAGGGCAAGCGGAGCCCCTGCCGGACAAAACTCCAACAGGTCGCGCAGCACAGTCGGCTCTTTTTCGACAGCAATGCTGGCGAACGCCGCCCATGCCTGTCCCGGCTCCGCAACTGCGGCAGCGCTGCGCGCCGTACCGACAACCGTCTGCAGCAGGCGTACCGTCTGCGGCTGCCAGGAGTGCGGCTCAGCCTTGTCCGCCTTGCGGAACCGGATCCACCCATAATCAGGCAGGTCTTTCACAGCAGTCGTCGTGCCGCCCGACGCATCGCCGGAAGCTGCATCGTCGTTGAAGCTGGCCAGCCACTGCTCACGAACCGGTTTTTCCAACTCGGTAAAGCCGATCCCGCCAAGCGGAGCAGGCGTACCGAAGAAACACTTATCGATCACTTCAGCATCCAGGCCGATGGAGTCGAAAAGATGCGCGCTGCGATAGCTGTCGACCACCGAGATACCCATCTTCGACATGATCTTTGCCAGCCCGGCATCGAAGGCATGCAGCAAATTTGCTTCGCCCTTCTCCGCGTTCACGGAGCGCGCCGTCTCCAGCGCCAGCCATGGACAGACCGCTCCGGCGCCCATGCCGAGAAGCACGGCTCCATGATGCAGATCGCGGCAATCGCCGTCTTCCACGGCAAGACCCGCGCGGGTCCGCTCGCCGGCACGAATCAGGGCATGGTGTACCGCTCCGGTTGCCAGGGCCATGGGGATGGGAATCGACTGCTGATTGCAGGAACGATCCGTGAGCAGCAGGATCGCTGCGCCGCCGCGCACAAGGTCGATCGCTTTGGCGCAGAGGTCATCAACCGCGGTGAGCAGGTTGCATGACGGATTGAAAACGCAGTCGAGCACAGCAAGCGGCAGTTCATCCGCCAGTCCATGCTGGCGTGTCTTCAACGCTTCAATCTGTCCCAGCGACAAAAACGGCGACGAGAGGGAAAGACCGGGAAGAGTCGCCTTCTTGTTGAGCAGGATCGGCCACGGACCGAGACGCGTATGCAGCTGGATGACGATGGCCTCCCGCAGCGAATCGATCGGAGGATTTGTGACCTGGGCAAAGCGCTGGCGGAAGTAGGCATACACCGGACGCGGTGTGCGCGCCAGCGGTGCCAGCGGCGTGTCGTCGCCCATGGACCAGACGGCGTCTTTACCGTCGCTCGCCATCGGCTGCAGGATCATGCGCGCGTCTTCTCGTGAATATCCGAAGCCCAATTGCAGGCGCAACAACTCTGCGGCTTCGAGTCCGGCAGTCGGTGTTTGCGGATCGAGCGTCGTCTCTTGCAGAAGATTTTCGTATTGCGGCGCCGCATCGTCAAAAATCTGCAGCAGCTCATCGTTTTCGTAGAGCTTGTGCTTTTGAATGTCGGCAACAAGCATCTCTCCGGGACCGAGGCGGCCGCTATGCACTACCTTTTCCGGATCGAGATCGACAAGTCCGGCCTCGGAGCCGACGACAACCAGATCGTCTTCCGTCACGAAGAATCGACAAGGACGCAGGCCGTTGCGATCAAGCGCCGCGCCCACAAAGCGCCCGTCCGTAAAGGAGAGCGCCGCCGGGCCATCCCACGGCTCCAGGCAATCTTCATTGTAGGCGAAGAAGGCCGAGTTTCCTTTGTCCACTGCGGGCGGCAGCAGCAGGCGCACGGATTCCGCAACGGTGCGTTCGTTATGCGCGAGCAATTCCAGAATCTCATCCAGACTGGTCGAGTCGGAGCCATCCGGCGAAAAGATCGGCTTGATGTTATCCGGAAGCGTCGCCGCACGGGCATCCATGCGCGCCCGGTTGCCCCAGACTGTATTGATCTCGCCGTTGTGCGCCAGCATGCGGAAGGGTTGCGCGCGATCCCACGAAGGCGCCACATTCGTCGCATAGCGCTGATGGAAGACGGTAAAAGGCGTAACAAAGCGCGGATCGGCCAAGTCGGGATAGAACTCCGGCAGCAGACGCCCGGCGCACATGCTCTTGTAAATCATTGTCGTAGACGAAAGCGAGCAGACATAGCCTGAAACGCCGCTGCGCTCGAACTGTTTGCGCGCCAGATAGAGGCGGCGGTTCAGATGATCGGCATCTTTGGAAGTGATCAGCACATGCCGGATCACCGGCATCGTCGACAAGGCAATCTCGCCAAGAATCTCAGGCCGAGTGGGAACATCGCGCCATGCAAGCACTTCGCAGTTCTGATCGGCCAGCGCTTGCTCCAGTTCGGCGTGCGACTCGGTCACGTCCTGCGGAAAGAAAACAACGCCCACGGCGAAGGGTGCATGGGGAGCAAGGGTAATACCCGCGGAAGAGAGCAGAAAATCACGCGGAATGGCCGTGCTGATACCGACGCCGTCACTCGATTTGCCATCGGAGGCAACAGCACCGCGGTGCGCGAGCCGGGCCAGTGCGATAAGGGCTTTCGTAAGAATGTCGTGCGAAGGCTCATTCGTAAGCGTCGCGACGAAGCCCACACCACAGGAGTCGTGGTCAAAGCGCGAATCGATAAGAGAAGGACGGGCTGGGGCGGGAGAGACACCTTGGCGCCCCGGTGGCACCGGCGAATCAAAAAAAGTT
>JAATFH010000168.1 GCA_015655315.1 Terriglobales bacterium | reverse complement strand
TGTGTAGTCGCCGTTGTATGACGGCCAGTTGTCGGCTATGGGTCGAGAAAGCAGATGGGCGGTCTTGACATCGACGGCTGCGCCTGTGTTCGGGGCCGTGCTCTGCGCTGCCGCAATGACGACCAGCCCGCACGCGGCGAGGACGAACCTGCATAGCTCGCGAGTCGTCATTCGTTTAATGCTGCTCATCGTTCGCAGTGACGAAGACCTCGCCCAAGGCTCCGCGGTCCAAACCAGTGCTGTCAATCAAGTGAACGGAAACCCGCGCGATATCGGTGGGCGCGGTGATCGTTTGATGGATCTCAATTGCGTCTTGCGGACGGACGGCTTGAAGCAGTGTCTCGCTTTTCTCCATGCCTTGGGCATCGTACAGAAACACTCTGAGTTCTCCCGGGAAAAAAATACCGAAACTGCCTGAGAGGTCGATCTTCCCGGCGACTCTCTTAGCAGTCAGCGACCTCGCTACCAGGCCAGCTTCTGTGACGGTGTTGATGGAGTCCTGGCTAGCACGTGTCGGGAACCACTGCGAATCCATGGTATAGGTCTGGCCGGGCGCTAAGATCGCCATCGGACTATTCAGCTCCGCCTCCATGTAATAGGGTGTTTCTGCGGTACTAGTCGACGTCAGGTAAGGCATTCCATCGGCATTCATACGTACGGAGGGGCCATTTTTGTAAAAGATAACCGTAGCTTTTCCGGGATAGTTCGCGCCGTCAAAGTACTTCGTCTTTTCCACCATGGCGTAATGGGTGGCTCCATCGACCACGGCCACCCAGCCTGCGTTGGAGTCGAGCCAGACTTCGTTTTCCAGGTATTTCCAATTCAAGCGGAACAAGCCGCCGTTCGGTTTGAAGGAAGGATCGGTCGCCAGGCCGTCACGAACATGGTATCCGTTCAGATAGGCGGAGTTGGGATTGATCGCTGCAAAGGCCCAGAAATCGTGATTGTAACGCTTCGGATCGTTCGGGTCCGAGAGGTCGTATTGCGAGACGGACTGTACGGACCAGGTGATCGAATGACCGGTGAAATTCTTCGTCATGGCGTGGAAAAGGATCCCGGGTGAGTCGCTGCCAATGCTGATTTCTCGCGTGTACTGCAGGCCTGTCGGCGGATCCGGCGGACCCTCAAGACGCACAGCGCATCGGGGACTTTTCGAGAGGATGGTGAAGGTATACGTGCCGTCATCGAGCGCTGTGGAGGCTCCGTTCCAGTGCTGCTCGTCGTCATTGCCTTCCGGCAGAGGCCAGATCTTGTCGCCGCCATAGTTGATCCAGCGGCCTGCCGCCTCGGCCGGCGAGATGTACTTGCCCTTGTAAGCCGGATTCACGAACAGGTACGCGTGCCCGTTGAAAGCGACCTGCATCAGTCGGCCGCCCAGCTGAGGAACAAACGTCAGACGGACCCAGTCATTCGCGACCTCCTCGGCGTGCCAGCCATCGAATTCCACCGACCGGATTGTGCATGGAGATGGCGGACGAGAAGCACTTTGCTGGCCGAGCAAGTGGGAGGAAGACAGGATTGCAGCCATCAGCCATATCGCGGGGAATGGTTTCATCCGGCCACCGTTCCCGGCTTTGCCTTGCTGCTTGCCGCAGCCAGCAACTGCCGCAGCCGTTTGCCTACGATGATCTCTTCACCCGGCTTCAACGTCATAGAGACGATCTGGAGCTTGTTTTTCTGGCCTCCCTTGGATGCTTTGCTTGGCGTGATTTTTCGGGATAGCACGTCGCTGGGATTATCTTCGGTAAGCACTGCGATGCTTGGAGAACCATCGAGCAGGTCTTTAGCGCAGTCAGCCGTCGTATAACCCCATGCCGACTCATTCCACGAAACCATGAGGGTGGGATATTGATTCGTGTCTGGCGTGTAGATTTTCGTTTCGACGCCGGGGACGGTTCCCACCAGGGTAGCGATGCGTCGAACGCGCGCGGCCCATTCCTTGCTGAGGGCGCTCAAATCCATCGCGAACCATGCTTCCACCGCAGCCAGGCATCCGATGATTTCTTCCTTGCCAACTTTCATGGCGCGACATACCGCGCCTTCCCACGGACTGCTATTTGCAAGCGCCGCATCGATCAGGTCTTTGCGGCCAAGCAGCACTCCGCTGCACTGCGGCCCACATAGGCCTTTGCCGCCGCTCACGGTGTAAAGGTCGCATCCCATTTTCGCGAAGAGCCGCAGCTTGTCTACGGGAGGAACTCCGTCCGCTGCATCCATGAAAATCGGCACGCCGTGACTCTTGGCAATCGCGATCTCTTTCGCGAGTTCCTCGGGTGGCGAGGTCGTATAAACCATTGCAGTGTTTGCGGTGATAGCGTTTGCCAGCTGCGCGGCAGATTCAACGAGGACGAGTTTCCCGCCTGCCAGACGGATCGCGCTGTCAAAGACGCTTCGTCCGCCTACCATGGCTACTTCGTTTTTGAGACCAGTCGTGTCGGGAAGCTGCCAGATCTTGTCGGGGTCCGTCCCAGCGATACATCCGGCTGTTGCGGAAGCCATTGCACCTGCGGCACCGGAGGTGATCATGCCCGATTCCGCGCCAGTAAGCGCTGCAAGCCGACGGCCTACGCCAACCTGGAGTTCGAAGATGTTGACGTAATGCTGAGCTGCCGCTTCCTGAGCGGCCTTCACCTCGGGCAATTCGAGGCTGGCGCTTAGATAGGTCCAGGTGCCGCGCCCGTTAATCAATGGCTTGACGCCCAGGCGCGTATAGACGTTGTCGGTTGAATTCTTCGCTACTTCAGCCCAGCCCGTTCCCGTTGCCTGCTGAAAGCCCACGCGCGCAAGCAGAGGAACTGCCGCGGCCCACTTTAAGAGCGTTCTACGATTCACATGGATGTCAGTCACGATTTCTATTTGTCTCTCAGCGTTTCTGTTTTACGGCAATAAACGAAATTTGTTCGGCTGCCTCGTTGCTTGTGTCGAGGTTTTGCTGCAGCACTGTTCGCGCTGGGTATTTACCCTGAAAGAACTTTCCGTATAGTGCTTTCATTCGGTCTTCGTCCTGGATCTGGCGCAGATAGACTGTGCTGAAGACGACATCGGAAAAATCCATGTTTGCTTCCTCGAGGCCATCGAGAAGGTTGCGCATGGACTGCCGAAGTTGCAAATCGAAATCGGAAGTGACGATGCCCTGGCCGGGGATGAAGCCGTCCTTTGCAGAGAGGTAGAGCGTATCACCGTAGAGGACGCCGGGGCTGGCGGTCGGGCTCGGCGGCATATTTCGCGGGCGTACCGCTCTGCGCTTTCTCAGGTCCGATCCGGCAATGCAGCTGAAAACGATATGGTTTCCTTTGGGAAGTCCCATCACCTGGATGGTGCCACGTCCGGGCGTGTTCCCGAACTCGAAGTAAGTCGCATATATCTTGCCCATCACGTCATATTGGCCGCTGGCGCTCATGTACGGGTTGACCCACACAACGTGTTTCATGGTCAGGCGGGCTGCCTGCAGAACGGTGCTTACATTGTCGAGAGCCTGCCTGACTTCGCTGCCAAAATCAGGCGCCAGCTTGCCGGTGCGAGGATCCACCCCGCCTTGCGCCGACAGGTACAGCATTTCTCCAGCTTCGATTGCGGGCGGATCCGAGTGCGGGCCCTTCGGCCATCCCTGCGGCCAGATGGCGCGGCGATGGGCTTTGTCCTGGACGGCGATGCAGTTGATTTCGATCCGGTCGCCACCGGGAAGGGCAGCTACCGTCAAAATAGTTCGCGCAGGTGGGCTGGCTCCAATTTCCTTCCAATAGACATTCTCCATATCCGCGATGTCCGCTGTTGAAGTGAGATAGATATTCATCCAGACGACATTCTCGAAGTCCATCCCAGCGCTCTGCAGGACTGCTCGCACATTGTGCAAAGCCTGATTCACCTGTTCCGGAAATTCCTGGGGACGGCTTCCATCCGGTTTGCGGCTCCCCTGGCCCGATACGTAGAGGGTTCCGTTCGCGAGAACACTCGGAGTGGCGGGATCGCGATCGGATGCCTGCTCCGACTGAGCGGCTTGATAGGTCGAGCCCTGGACGAAAAGAGAGACGCAGAGAAGAAAGACGGAAGACCGTCGATGCAGGTCGATCATTTGCGCTCCACGGAGATTTGCGACGGCGTGAAGCAGTCAGAGCCGCCAGAGGCTGGCATCAAGTTTCGATAATTCCGCGCTTTTAATTCTCTATTCGTCTTCATCGTCGGTTGCGTGTGTATCGCTGGAGTTGGAGTTCCGGGTGCTGGTGCGGATCAGGTAGCTAGCCAGGTCATTGATTTCCGCATCGCTCAGTCTGGACCGGTAGTCGCCGGGCATTAACGAGCGAGAGCCGATGTCGACATGGGTGAGCTGTGACTTCGGAAAGTAATGAAAGCCTCCATCTATCGTTTGCATGGAAATCGAGAAGTTATCGTCGATCCGGAGCGCGCCGGTAAATTTCTGCCCGGAGTTCGTCACTACTGTGACGGCCCTCTTTTGAGCTGGCAACGCGGTCCCAGGATCGAGAATGACCTCGCGGATGCGGTGGACGCCGACGTCGGCACCAATGTACGAGAGATCGGCAGCGATAAAACCGCCTTTGCCATGAGCCATGTGGCACTCCGAGCACTGCGCCTTGCCGAAGAAAAGGGCTTCTCCGCGCACCGGATCGCCGGGGAGGGCAACTGAAGTTGTCTTGCCTTGCAGCGTCCGCAGATATACGGCGATGGCGAGCACTTTGTCCTGACCAAGCCAATCGAATCCGGGCATGCCGGTTCCTGCGATTCCATTCTTGATGATGCCGATCAGATTCTGGTCCGCCAACCGCTGCACGTCGGATGCGGTTGCGATATCGGGCGCGTGCTCACCGCCGCGCCCATCCGCTCCATGGCAGGTGGCGCAGTTCGACGAGAAAAGAACTGTGCCTTGCGATGCGCTTGCAGGATTGGCGTTTGTACTATGCTGGGCAACCACTATCCCCGTCACGCCAAACCCCAGCAACGCCCAGAGCGGGGCCATCCATTTCGAACCCAACATGCCAACAAGTTCTCCCGGGCAAGTTCCTGAATTCCTCAAAAGATAAATTTCAAGGCAACCTGCATGATACGAGGATCGCCGGCACCAGTTACATAACCGAAACCACCTTCGCCGGTGTTGTTGACGAGCCCATTCGGATTTGAAAACTGCGCATGGTTGAAGACATTGAATGCTTCTGCCCGGAACTGCAGCTTGGTGGTCTCGGTAATATCGGTGCTCTTTAGGAGGGCCATATCATAATTGTCGATGCCGGGACCGGAGAAGGATCGCCGCATGGCGTTGCCTACTTGCCCAATGTTTTCCGGGACGAAGAAGTTCGGGTTGAAATATGGCAACCCCTTTCGCGGGTTCCGATTTATATAAAGAGGGCTGCCGTTGTTCGCGTAGTTCGGCACATCTACGTTCGCATTAAAGGCGCCAAGCAGGGAATTATCGTCATTCTCATTCAGAGTGACCGGCTCTCCCTTGGCAAACGTAGCTACGCCGGAAAGCTCCCAGCCCGCCGTGAACCGCTTCGCAATATCCCCGCTGCCGATAAAGTGATCGAAGGGCAACTGTATGGTATAGCTGGCGACCAGGTTATGCGGAACGTTAAAGCTGGATAATGCGCGGGTTTGAGCCGGATTGAACGGATTGGTCGCATCAAAAGAGTCCGAACCGTTATCGATCGATTTCTCAAAGGTATATCCAATGAGGAAGTTCAGGTATTTTTCGTTGTGCTCCAGAGTCACCTGCAGCGAGTTGTAGCTGGAGCTGACCGCCGTCTTCATGTAGGAATTGCTGTTGAAGTTAATCCCGAAGGTCGATCTCGTACCGGCCACTGTCTGGCCGCTCGCCGTGGTGTAAATCGTGTCTTCACCGTACGGGCCGCAAGTCGTGCCACCGGACGCTACATTGGCCGGGTCACTCAATTGGAGGCAGAGCGCCTGGTTCCCTGGATTCGCCTCCTCAAACGTCAGCAGCTGCCTTCCCACCGTCCCAACGTAGGTGACGCTGAGCACGGTTGCGGTTCCCAATTGACGCTGGAGTGAGAGCTCCCATTCCTGAACATAGGGCACCTTGTTTTTATAGTAGTAATAGTCGGATCCGCCGATGGGTGTGGCTGCTGCCCAGTTGAACGTAGTGTCGGGATTCTTAGGAGATACGTTGGTCGGGGGAAAGACGAAGGGGAACTTCTGTCCCGATGAAGTTCCCGACGGCCGATCGACAAACGGGGTGGCCAGCTCGGTCGATGATACAGAGTAGTAGTTGCCGTAAGGAGCGTCCCCTACTTCGACAAATCCCGTGGCGTCTTCAATTGAGCTATAGAAGATACCGTAACCCGCGCGTATGCTGGATTTTCCGGAACCGCCCAGTACTTTGCCAAGAAAACCGTCGCTCACGTCTGGCGCCCAGGCAAAACCAATTCTAGGAGCAAAGTTGGTGTACTTGGTGGGCCCGAGCGTGCGAGGAATGCCTGGATCCCCGGGAACAACCAGGCCGAGGGGAGCACCGGGAAATGCCAGCGACTGTTCCCCGGGAACGACCGTTTCCAGCTTGTTCTGGGTGTCGTACCAGGGAGTAGCGACTTCCCAGCGCAGGCCGTAGTTAAGGGTGAGAGTACGGGTCGTACGCCAGCTATCCTGAGCATAAAATCCGTAGTATTTGCTCCGCGAATCGAGAAGTTGCTGGCTGGCCTGCACAAAACTGACTGGCGCCCCGATCAGGAAATCGGCGAAGTCCAGGCCAGTCTCTGCACCATTAAACCCAAAACACCCGTTGTAGCAGTCGTAGTTACGCTCGTTGATCTGGTTGTAGTGGAGGTTGGTGCCAAACTGCAGCGTGTGTGTTCCAAAAATCTTGGTGACGTTATCGATGATCTGAAAGGTATTGTTGTATTGCCTCAATGCGTCAGGCGGGACACCGAGGCTGAAGTTGTTGAACATGAAGTTTGCAACACCCTCGTACGCAGGGTTGATAGGGGAGATACCGCCCCCGGGGCCCCACGGAGTAACAAAACCTTGCGAGGCAAGGGTGACGCCCAAACCCTGCCCCGCGGTGGGTTGGCCGGTCAGGTTTACATCGCGGAGATATGCGAGACGAACGTCGTTGACGGTCGACGAGTTAAACGTGGTCGTCAACCCTAAATTGACCATCTGTGTTTGACCCTGATTGGTTGCGGCAAAGCCCGGGACATTTACCTGACTATACGGATTCAGGGTGTGGAATCGGTCGATAAAGTAATACCCAAAGACAGCGCCGATTCGGGTAGGAAGGTCTATTCGGCCGCTGCCCTTATTGTCGGTCAATGTCCCATTGTAGGCAGAGGTGGAGAAGTTGGGGGTATTGTTTACAACACCATTGGCTGAAGGGAGGAACTTCAGCGAATTGACCGCAACCGGAGACCATGCACTTTGGGGAATGACAGCATTAGGAAAGACGCAAGTTGCGGTATCCGCACAACCCGGAGTGTAATAATTTTCTCCCTGAGTTACGGGATATCCCAGTTTCTGAGAGAGCGTGTTAGCCCAGCCCGCACCGTTCACTTGCGCGGGAATTGGATTACCGTTACTGTCGGTACCGCTACTACCGAATCCATCCTGGTCCTGCAAACTACCCGTGCGGTCGGCGTCTGAAGGTACGGGATAGCTCTGGGTCTGTCCCAGAATCTGCCGTGTTCCCTGGTAGTCGCCAAACCAGAAAATCTTGTTCTTGCGAATCGGCCCTCCGGCTGTTCCGCCGAATTGATTCTGGATGAAAACGCCGCGGGTCGGAGCGTAATAGTTTCTGGCATCCAGATCCGTGTTGCGCAGGAAGTCGAATACCGTGCCGTGAATCTGATTGGTTCCTGACTTAGTGACCACATTGATCTGGCCACCGCTGTAGTTTCCATACTCTGCATCGAAGTTGTTGGTGATGATACGGAACTGTGCGATGGAGTCGAGATTGGGGATCATGGCGGCGCCGTTGTGGACGCCTTCTTCCGCGTTTGCCCCATTCACCATGAACGCGTTGGACCCGGTGCGGCCCCCGTTGACGGATTGTTGACCATTGTCCAGATCGCCCGAAACTTGCGTTGCTCCGACTCCCGATGTGCCGCTGTCCTGGCTATGGGAATAGGGCGACACGCCCGGTTGCAACTTCAACAGGTCGATGTAGGAACGTCCGTTCAACGGCACAGAAGTAATCTTTTGGCCGTCGATGACTACGCCATTCTGGGTGCTCTGTGTTTCCACCTGCAACGCATCACTCTTGACGCTTACAGTATTGGTGACTGCTCCAACCTCCATCGGGATGTCGATGCGAATGGCGGAGTTCGCATCAATTTTCACGCCAGTCTGCAAATAATCACGAAAACCGGACTGTTTGACGCTGACGTCATACACGCCAACATTGAGGGCCGGAAAGCTGTAAAACCCCTTGGAGTCGGTGACGACGGTTGTCGTTGTATTTGTCGACTCGCTGGTGGCAATGACTGTAATTCCCGGCATCACCGCCCCGCTCGGATCGGTAACGACTCCCGAAATCGAACCGGTGATAGCGGCCCAAACTACGCTTGCTCCAAGCAAGATGCTGACGACTACGCTGAGTACAAATCGACGCTTTGTGCAGGAAGTCACAGTACCTGCTCCTCTGATGGATTGGGACAGCAATGACTAGATGACTATTGAATCGTTTGAATCGCTTGCTTTTAGTGGTTGCCGGAGTATTGATGAAAATCGATTTAAAGTCAAGATAATATTGACTGGCAGGGAGCTTCAGGCCTCGGCCTTTGCTCGGCTCGCTAATCGTTCAGGCGGGATCTTCAGGAGTGATCGGGCTCTACCAGGCTGATTCTGGCTTTTGGGGCAATGCACGGAGTGCGAAGCTCTTTATACGAAACCCAATCGGTCCATCCATTAACAATTCTTCATCGCTGCAACCATCGTTGAAGTACAACAGCTTCATTGTGCTCCTCGTCTCTGGCGCCGTAGACCAGCGTCACTGGTCCCTTTTCGACTTCCTCCATCAGGCGCGAAACCTGCTCTTTGTTCTTCTTCAACTCGCTTCGATACCGAGTTTGAAATTCAGTCCACTTCTCGGGATCATGCCCGAACCACTGTCGTAGCTCGGTGCTCGGCGCAATCTCCTTCAACCAGAGATCGACTTTGGCTTTTTCCTTAGTCAAGCCCCTTGGCCACAGCCGGTCTACCAGGATGCGGGTTCCGTCTTCTTTATCAGGCTGTGCATACACGCGTTTGATTCTGATGTCCATGTATCACTCCAACGGTATGTTTATAGAACCATACAAGCCTCGTACCCGATACCAAGCAAATCCATAGCCACTCGAAGTTGCTCTGCGACAGGTAGACGGCCTTGCTTCTCATTAACGACCATCGCCAGAGTTACCCAAATGGGGTATGGATGACCTGCGCTAGTGTGGAGGCTTAAAAATAGCCTATTGAGTGATGCGCCCGCTCCGTTATTCCTTCATAGTGGCTAGCATAGCTGCAAAGAGGACAGTGCTCACCGCCTGGTCATCCTGCTGAATTGTGCATCGCCCTCATGCTTGGTCGCATTGTCCCCCTTAGGTTTCTGGCGCCGAAAGTGAAAGCGCCTCTGAGGTGAGAGCGTCAGGTTCGCCGGTGCTGGAAAAATAGACGTTCGCGCGAAGGTTTGATTCATTCAACACCGATTTGGCGACGTACTCAGATGGGCATGAAGTATGGGGCTGCAAACCGTTGCAGCCGGAAAGAGGAGATGACCGATGAGCAACAACGCTTATCCTATCGGCTCCATATATCGCAGTCGCGATCTTTGGGAGAGCCTACCTCGTCAAGACGGTCGCAGGGTCAGAATTGGACCGCCTCAGCTCTTTATCGGCTGCTTCTGGGCGTTGGTCGTAGAGGCCGGCACAGCCCTGATCGGTTGGTTACTTTGGGAGTTGAGCCGATAGGCTGCAAAAGGCAGCCGCTCCAAATCGCCCGAGAAACCTTTCAGCCGCAAGCTGCGGGCAGGGCGAGTCGGTAGAGTGCGACCGCTCCGCTTACTTGTAGAGCAGCGAACCCTTCAGGCATTTCTCGCGTATTCTGTCGCGCCGGGCCGCTGTGATCAGATTTCTGAGAAAGAGTTCGCGCGCGCTGGCGAGGCAAGCCGTCTGCACGGCACGGCGAAAGAACAACGTAAAGGCCGATACTCCGACCACAAAGCCGAGCAGCGCCGCCACCTCGCAATCTGAGAAAGGCCCGGGACGGCACTGGCCCCAGGCCCTCTCAGCAACGAAGGCAGCGACCGCGAAAAGTAGTCCGGTAGCGAGAGCCTCCTCGGTCCTGGCAAGCGACTTCGCCAGTAAGAAAAGTTGGCCCAGGACAGAACCCGGCTGCGGAAGCTGTGGGTTTTGGTTTGGGTTAGTAGCCATTCGATCCTCCTGTAGCACCTGGCCCAATGGGCTGTCCGCGACGTGTCATGGTTTGGCTGTACTGGAGGAATTCGGGCCGATTGCTGGCTTCCTTCCAGGCACTCAGCAGTGCGTTGTATGCCCGCGAATTGGCTATCGTGGCCATCGCTGAGAGCAGACCCACAAGCACAAGAAGTGCCGCAACAGCGGCAGCCAGACGCTCAAAACCGCAATGATCGGCGTACCGTATGAAGGCTGCGGCGAGCACCGTGGCAGCAAGCTCGTTTGCCGCCTTCCACCAGGGGTGGAGATACGTCGGCGGCTGATCTGGGCGACTCGGCGAGACGACATCATCCTGCTTGTTCTCATGCTGCAGGTGATGGCGATCGAGTCCGAGACGATAGAGTTTGCGAATGCCCACCTGCACCACTTTGAGAAGCACAATTCCCGTCACTGCCAGATACCACTGCTTCCACGAAGGCGGAATGAGCATCGTGCCGGCGACGAGCAGCAAACCCGTTAGAAGGGGAAAGTCCGGCGATGTGTCGGGAGGATTTTCCAGCAGGGGGTTGGCATCGATCTTAAAGTCCAGGATCGCCTGGACCTTTTCACCCGTGCTCAAGTCTTGATATCGCTCTTCGCCGGGTTGGTGGGAATCTTGCGGAACGGAAAACAATGGAACACGTGGCTCGATAGCGAAGTTGTCCGGCAGGTTCTTGGGACGATAAGCCTCCACTGTCTTTAATCGTTCCACCACGCTTTCGTGCACTACTATGTTCGCTGGCAAGTGCCGGTGCGTACCGAACGGCGGCCACGTCCAGTGCGGCTTTCTCTTTCTCTTGTCGTATTTGTAATGCGGTAGAAACTCCAGAAGCCACCAGGGGCCTTTGAGCGACTCATGGTGACCGTCGGAAGCACAGGGAGGAAGAAACGGAGCTGGAACAGCTATTCCCAGCACCTGTTTCGCCTTCTCCTCGTCGATGAGAAGCCCGAATGAGGTCGCTTCCCGGAGCATCCACTCGAGCGTAATCTTGGAAAGCCCGCTCTGGCCCTCGGGATAACTCCCGCCTACATCCGAGTGAACTCCCGCGAACCACACCTGCTTAATATTTTGTTCGACCCGAAAGGCAGGGTCTCCCGGCAAGAACGGCTTGCCCCAGAGATTGTCCCGGAAGAAGCAGCGGCGCTCGTCGATCGAAACGGCGTGCCGCCCTACCTTCATGATTGGATTACACGCGGTGTAGGGGATCACAACCGGGGCGGAAACCCATCCCACCGAGCTGACCGTGTCCCATACTCCGACAAAGTGAAGAAGTATGTCGCGGGAGAAAGTCCGCTTAAACCCCTCAGCCACCTGAAAGGTGTGCGCCATTCCTCGCGCCGCACGGGTATGGCTGGCAAACTTCTTGGTTATGTACGGAATCAGACCTTCGTTTCCGCGGTGGAGCAACCCGTACATCTGCAACATGCCGCCCAAGGCACGGGCGGTGTAAGCACCCCGGCTAAAGCCAAAGAGGAAGATGCGATCGCCCTCTTCGTAGGTTTCCATCAGGTAGCGGTACGCGTCCGAGATATTGGAGGTGATGCCGTAACCGAAAGCCAGACCTCTTACAATGCTCCACTGTTTCTGAAACCAACCCTGGGCGTTTGGAGATCCCATGGTTCCGACACCGGGGTGATAGTAAGAAACCTGGTTATCGTTGATGATGAGAGTGGTGCAGAGCTTGACGACGTTGGAATTGTCGTCGCCAAACTCGTTGCCGGTTCCATCGCAGCAAACGATAATGTTCTTCGGCTCTTTCCTGGGCAGTTTCTCTGGTTCTTGCTTTTCCATAGCGAGTGCGATCTAGTCTTACCTGGACCTACTGCATTTTAGTAGTGAACCCTGATACCACCTTTATGGCATCGATGCCAACGCCGATCATATACAGATCGCGATTGAGGCGAATCGGTACAAGACTTACGTCATTGTCATACGCGTTGGTGTCCGGGGGCGCAGTCTGCAGCACAAGTGGAGGAAAGGTTGCAGAGTGGGCGAGCCTCAGTTCCCCCACTCCGAAGAGGTAAACGCCACTGAAGGCCTGCTGCCAGTTACTGTCCATTCTTTTTTGGCCAATTGGCAGCGGATAAAAGGCATCGAAGCGTGCGGTTACACCTCGCAGAACCCCCTGCGTCACTTGCTCATTTTGTCCGATGCCTACGGAGACGAGTGCCGGGGGAGAACTCAGCGGAGCGCCGGTTTCTGCGTCGGCGAAATGTGTTGTGTAACGAATACCCGCTACATACTGCTTATAGAAAAGATTGCGATCGGGAGGAACAAACGCCACGTACTGCGAAGTAATACCAGGAAATTCCTTGTTGAAGAGATCGTATTGCGGACTGCTGGTAGTCGGGGTGTAGTAGATATGGTAGTTGCCTGTATCCGTTGCATCCTGGGGCAGAGTCGCCCCGAATCCAGCGAACAGGGCGAGACTATAGCGTGACCGGCTGTTTTCACTTCTGCTCATCACCGGAAACTGTGTCGACTTAATTACGTATTCAGCTCCAGTGAGGAATTCTGCAGACTGCGCTACCTTGTTGATTGGAATATTGCCTACATTTGTGATAAAGCCTGCCACAAAGGAACTTACCGGGTCCGTGTACGTACTGGGATAACTTGCAATGCGCACATTCCCCCACCAGTGGAAGCGATGATCGCAGTTCTGCTCAGATGAGTCTGCAGCATTTACGAAAGTTGGGTCCTTATCTTTATCAATATCTGCCACACAGTAGGACCCATGCTTATAGGGCAGAGGCCGATTGATATAGAAGTCAAAGAAAAACTTCTGCGCGCTGGCCGCTCCGCTGCCTCCTGCCTGCTCGAAGCCGATAATGGCATGGGTATCGTCTCCAAATCGATATTTAGGTTGAACGGTGACAGTCGTTCCAGTGTTGCCATTCGCGCTAGGAGTGAGGGTTTCGGCCGCATGTAACGCAGCATCCTGAGGAACTGCTACTGACCAGGTACCATCGGCACTTACTGTGGTAGTGAGATTGCCTCCCGCACTTCGCTTCACAGTAACCGTGTCCGTCTTAGTCCCGGTTCCGGCTATTACTTTCGATTCTGGGACAAGGCTGGAGGTGATCTGCGGTTTCGTGTCCTCAGGAGAAGCGACTGTCGAGGTTGAAGCTGTAGAGCCCGCCTCCGTCGAATGCATTGAACCAGGCAAGCGAGCATCGGCATGGACAGCGTTACGAGGCTGTTTAAGTTGCGCTACCGATGTCGCCAGTAAGGCTGCACTAGCGTCTCCATCCGAGACTTTTTGCGAGGCAGGTGTCGCACCTATATCTCTCGTCGAGTCGAGGGGCGAAACTGCAGCTACCTCCCTTGTATCTCCCAAGCTCGAATCGGACTCGGTGATCTGTCTTGAGCTGGGGTCCGTCTGGCGATGATCCTCTGTGTGAGCTGCTCTTGGGAGGCTCTTGCTTGACTGGCGGCTGGTATCTCCGCTGAGTGAGACTGCGGACAGGTCGCGCTTAGGCGAGGTTACTGCCGGCTCTTCCAGACTCACAATTTCGGGCTGGCTTGAGACACGCAGCGAAAGAGAATAACTGCGGATATTGCCGGAGGAATCTTCGAGGCGAAGCATAACGCGATACACGGAGAGACCTTCGAGTGGCTGCGCCTGCGATTCAGGTCGGCCTGCGTGGCTGCGGAGGGTTACAGTCTTCGATGAAGCGCTTCGACTTGCTGGTTGATCTGCCGCCGGTACTTTGCCTTTGCACTGGAGCGTTGCGCAGTCGAGGGTAAGCCAGCGCGGCGTGTTTCCCAGTAATTCACACTTCGCGAAAGGGTAGCCGAGTCCGGGTGGGATAGACAGTTGGGCTGCGTATCGGCTGCCGGGTATAGCTTGCGGCAGCGAGTGAACCATGGTGCCAGAATCGGTCGCATTCGTTTCTGTCGCAAGAGATTTTGAGTCGGTATCGTCGAACGTCACCTCGTTTATGGGCGCGTTATTGGCAAGGAAAAGGGGTGCGGAAAAAGCGTTGCCTGGAAGTGCGCTACAGAGTGCCGCAAATAATACGAGCGAATTAAGGGCTGTGACTCGTGAGGGCATCTTGCGCCTCGGCAGAAGAGTTTGACTACACCGCGCACCTGCGCGGAAATAATGTCGCCTGGTTGTTCCCGAGAGCCGTGGCCGAGTGAAAATCCTGCAGTATTGCGACCGATGGAAACAGTAGCATAATTGCGGTCATTCGTAGAAGGGTTTTTCTTGATTCGCACCACATGGGTGCTCAGGATGCAGGTCTGCCCTCGGGTTTCAATCCGCTGATTGTCAAACAACTGAACTGAAATTTCGGCAGAGTAGACAGACTGCGTTCGAAGCCTGCCCGAACCGCTTCGGCGGAGTGAAGCTAAGCAATCGAAGCAGAATTCGGCATGTCTGAAAGCGCCTTTAATGCTCGTTTGGAAAGCTTCAACACAAAAACAGTTTTCCCCGGTCGCGATTCTTCGAGACAAACTTCGCCCCCATGTTCCCGGGCGATGCATCTCGCAATCGTCAACCCAAGACCGGTACCGCTTCCACCCTCCGCCTTTACAAATGGCTGAAAGAGCGTATTGCGGATCGCGTGAGGCACACCGGGTCCCCGGTCCAATACCCGGATAAAGATGTACTGTCTGTTCTGGTTCAATACGATGTCGACCGTCTTCATTCCGGGTGTAGTTTTTGCGGCCTGACATGCGTTCAAGAGCAAATTAAAAATTGCACTGCACAACCTTAAGCCATCGACGGAGGCTTCGAGGAAGGGCATGTCATTGCTGGAGATTTCTACATGGTGCGCATCCGGGTGCGCACGTGCCATGCGAATGGCACGCTCAAGGATGAGGTTCAGCGATTGACGGCGCGGCTGCAGATTGCAGCCAGTCCGTGTGAACAAAAGAAGGGAATCGAGCTGTTCGGTCATGCACTCTATGGCAGCGCGTATCTCATCCAGAAGCTCCTCCCGATTCGCTGAATCCATAGTTCGACTTACTAAGAACTCTGCATTCGCACCGACAGTACATAAGTGGTGACGAAAATCGTGCGCTATCAATTGTGCGACGCCGCCCAGAGCCGCTAAAGAAACGGGGGCCGCTGGCCTTGCTGTGGCCGAAGGCAATTCAGTTATTCTGAGGCTGAACTGGTGTGCGAGCTTCGGAGCGCCGATGGTCTGATGCTGCTCGGCACTGTGTTCGAATGGGATTTTCTCGATGACGAAAGGGATTGCCATTGAACCTCCGGTACGAATAAAACACGGTTCAAGCGACTCACTTCTTATGCTTAGAGATCTCAGATCACAGCTAAATAGCATGCCGATCCAGTGGATGATAGTTGCAGCGTATCGTTTCACCTGCAACTTATAAACCGCCATTCAGGGGACGGGTCGATACTGCTTTCGGAGGAGTATTTTCTGGAAGAGAGGCTGTATTCTGGTTAGCCTGGGGCCAGACAGGTAGAGGTGGCGGTGAAGAAAACCATCACTAAAACGTCCACTTTCGTATTCTTCCTCCGTCGCGTCAGCTTGTGCCTTGCAATCATCTTGCAAAGTCGCATTTCGAGCGCTCTCGATCCAGGCCGCCTGATATCCGAATATGCTCATACATCCTGGCGTACGCAGGATGGATTTTTTAGTGGCTCCCCAAACGCGGTCACGCAAACTACGGACGGATACATCTGGATCGGAACCCGGACAGGGCTGGTGCGCTTTGATGGCTTGCGATTTGCCGCATGGGCTTCGCCCAACCAAAGTCGATCGCCTTCCTTCAGCGTCGTGTCTCTTTTAGCCGATCGGGACGGAAGCCTGTGGGTTGGAACGGATACCGGCCTGGCTCGTTGGAAGAACGATGCATGGATCACCTACCCGGGCGTACATGGACAGGTGAACTCAATTGTCCAGGATCGCAAGGGAGCAATCTGGACAGTGCAGTCACGTGTCCTGGATGGATCGAAACCATTCTGTCAAGTGACTGACAACGAAACCCGGTGCTACGGAGAAGCGGACCAGTTCTCAATCCCCGACGGCGCGACCATCATACTGGATGAGCAGGAGAACTTCTGGATCGGCAACATCGCGCTTCTTCGCTGGAAGCCAGGCTCATCCAGCACTTACCCTCTCAAGAACTTCAGAGAATATCAAGGATTGGACGGTATAACAGCCCTTGCTCCTGCGCCGGATGGCTCATTGTGGGTGGGAATTGCGATGTCTGGAGTGGGCCTCGGCTTACAGAGATTCATACACGGCAGATGGAAGCCCTTTATCACTCCGGAACTGGATGGAAACACGTTGGACGTTCTGGCGCTGTATTTAGATCGCGAGAATGATCTGTGGGTAGGAACTGCGAAGCAGGGGTTATACCGGATTCGTGATTCGAAGGTAGATCATTTTGGTAGCGCAGATGGTCTGTCGGGCGACGCTATCTATAAGTTCTATGAAGACCGGGAGGGCAATCTCTGGGTCGCGACATCGAGGGGCCTGGATATTTTCCGTGATACTCATGTTGTCAGCTTCTCAACCCATGAGGGATTAAGCTCGGACGAAGTCAATTCGGTGCTGGCCGCTCGAGATGGGTCCGTCTGGATCGGAAGCTCTGAGGGTTTGGATGTTCTTCATCCGGGCAGCCTGTCTGCCGCCTCCGCGGGCAGAACCGTTGCGGGAAGTCAGATCACCTCTTTGCTCGAAGATCATGCGGGCCGTTTATGGGTTGGCTGGCAGACCGGCATGCTGCTATACAGCGAGGGAAGGTTTCGTGAGATCAGAAGACCCGACGGGACTTCCCTTGGGTTAGTCACCGGAATAACAGAGGATCTGGAAGACAATATCTGGATTGAAGTCATCGGTCCTCCCCGAACGCTGATTCGCATTCAAAATTTCAAGGTGCAGGAGATGTTTCCGGTGCCGCAGATGCCGCCCGCCCGCAAGGTTACAGCCGATCCTCGCGGAGGCATTTGGCTAGGTCTGATGAGTGGCGATCTAGCCCGATATCGAAAAGGCAAGCTCGACATATTTACGTATGAGCACAAATCTGATTCCAAGGTGGATCAAGTCTTTATAAGCCCCGATAGTGCAGTGCTGGGAGCGACCGCATTTGGACTGATCGCATGGCGCGATGGCAAGAAGCAGATACTCACGATCCGGAATGGGATACCTTGCAACGGTATCAACGCGATCATGTCTGATGATCAGAACGCTCTGTGGTTGTACACGCAGTGTGGATTGATACAGATCTCAGCCGAAGAATTGGAAAGGTGGTGGACACAGGCAGACACAAAGTTACAGATGAGAGTATTCGACACGTCGGACGGGGTTCAACCAGGCGGCGCATTATTCAATACAAGCGCCAAGTCCACCGACGGACGGCTTTGGTTCGCCAACCGTGTCGTGCTGCAGATGATGAATCCGGCGAAACTGAATGTGAATAGCCTTGCGCCCCCGGTACATATTGAAGAGATCGTTGCGGATAGACAAAACTATTCTGCGCAACAGGATCTTCGTCTTCCTCCCCTGACACGCAATCTGGAGATCAATTACACTGCGCTGAGTTTCATTGCTCCGCAGAAGGTGCGGTTCCGGTACAGATTAGATGGCCATGATCGAAATTGGCAGGAAGCCGGAACGAGGCGGCAGGCTTTCTATGACAGTCTTCCGCCCGGTAAGTATAGATTTTTGGTGATTGCCTGCAATAACGATGGAGTGTGGAACGAAGTCGGGGCTTCCTTGAACTTCGTCATCGTTCCCGCGTTCTTTCAGACCGCCTGGTTCAGAGTACTTCTGGGGCTTTTGGTTCTCGGATTGATTTGGTTGATTCACTCTCTCCGGCTAAGACAAGCGACTGAGCAGATGAAAGCTCGTCTGGGAGAACGCCTGGAAGAACGAGGACGCATCGCTCGTGAGTTGCACGATACTCTCATCCAGAGTGTAGACGGATTGATGCTGCGCGTAGAGACAGCTCTGAATGAGCCCGACCCCAGACGCAGCCGCCAGATGATCGAGAAGGCGCTCGATTCGGCGGATGAGGTGATGTCCGAAGGACGTCAACGTGTTCACGCCCTGAGAGCGGAAGCGATCACGGTAAACGAATTATCAGAGGCGCTTGCTTCCTATGGAGAAGAGTTGGCCGAGGATCGCGAGGTTATATTCTCCGTCGCGCCCGCAGGCTCGCCAAAACCCCTGGACCCATTCGTGCGGGATGAAGCGTATTGCATCGTACGAGAAGCGCTGGCGAATGCCTTTCAACACTCCGGCGCGACAAAGATCGAGGCTGAAATTACCTATGATCGTGCCCTGCTTCGGGTGAGTGTTCGCGATAACGGCGGCGGGATCGATGCAACGATTTTGAATGGAGGCAGGCCCGGTCACTATGGTCTCTTGGGAATGCGAGAGAGAGCGCGGGTCATTGGCAGTCAACTTGTTATCCGGAGCCGTCCAGGTGCGGGAACGGAAATCGATCTGGGAATTCCGGCTGAGATAGCGTATCAAAACGGCTTTCACAGCTCTGGTTTGCAATGGATCAAGCGGTTGATGGGCGACAGAAAGGAGGAGCGATGAGTGTGTCGAGAAAGATCAAAATACTCGTCGTTGACGACCATCCGTTTCTGCGTGAAGGCATTGTTGGAGCAATCAATAGCCAGAGTGACATG
>JAATFH010000140.1 GCA_015655315.1 Terriglobales bacterium | reverse complement strand
TTCGCTGCGCTCAGAATGACCATTGCGCTCTTCTGCGCGCTATCCCAACAATCTCAAATGCTTACCCTACTGAGGCTTGGTCGGCTGCTGCTGCTGGGGCGGTTGCTGCTGATCGCCGGTCGCGCTTCCAATATCCTGTCCGTCAAAGGTGATTTTGACGGTTGAGCCGAAGCGTTTGTAGTTGGCGTATTTCAAGGTTTCGCGGATGTGCACTTCCTGGCTCAAATAGCCGCTGCCGCCGGAAAAGTGCAGCACACCCTCTCCACGCGTATAGACCGGAAACCAGTATTTGCCATCGATCTGTTCGCGATAGGTGGTGAAGGGCGGCGATAAATCTTCGTGGCCTTTGCGCGTGTCGTCGGGCACATTCTTTCCATTCGTAACGACAATCTGCAGATCCTTCTGGTCAACCCAGATGCGGCCCTGGAAATAGCGCTTGTTCTTCTCCATGACCTTCGGCTTCACATCGAAAACATACGTATCGACTTCATCGACCTGCTGTTTCCCGATATAGGTGAGGTTGTACTGGCCGACATCCTCTTTGGTAAGCACGAAGGGCAGCCGCTGCTCGATGTCCTGAAAATCTGCCGGGCTCATGGAGATGCGCTGCAGAGAATTTTCCGGCGCGAAGACTACCTTTTCATAGCGCCTTCCAGAGGGATCAAATGTGATGTCGGTCACCTGGTAATACTGGCCATCTATTTTGTTGTCGTCATCGATGGTCTCTACTTTGACGCTGCGCTCGTAGGTGTAATTCCCCATCGCAGTACGGAAGTCGGACTCCTTCGCGGTGAAGCTGTCGATGATCTGTTGTGCGGGAACAGAAGGCGCGGAGGTATCGAGCTTGCCGAAGCCCTGGTCGAGCGGCATGGCAGTATAGGAGACCTGCGCTGAGGTCGACGCGACGGCGCAAAAAACGAAGACGATGCATGCGAAGGCGAGATACAGTCCGGTGCGTAGCCGTGTGCAGATCACTGAAGAATGCTCCCGGAGAGCCGATAACCACTCCACTAACAGGATAGACGCGCCAGAGGGGTAGATGGACACAGAATCAGGCCTGTTGCGGAATTTTTTGGCTCAATTCTGTCCGCTCGCAGCGTACACTTGCCTCATTATCCCTGACAATGAATGAGCTCTATCGGGTTCCGGCCTTAACACTTCTGAGCATGCTGCTCATCGTGTTTGCCCTGCTCTACCTTCAGACACGCACGACGCGCAGGCTTCTGTGGCTGGTCGGGTGGAGCATGACCGTACTTCGGCTGGCGATGGAAGTAGCGGGCGCACGCTCGACCGGCATCGGCTTTGCCGTTTCGAACGCGAGTATGGCGCTGGCGCCGCTGATGTTTCTCGGCTCCATGTCGCCGCTTGCCTTTAAGCGCTTCCCGAAGATCCTGTACGCCTACGTTTTCGCGGTTCCGCTGGTTTTATTCGCGGTGCTTATCTCCCTCTACCCGCAGCCTCACGCATTCGTCATCGGCCTGTTGATGCTGTGTACGGTCGCCGTGGTTTACGTGGCCATCGTGTGGAATGCACGCAAGAATATCCTGCCTGTGTGGTTCACATTGCCTTTTTCCATCGTCATGGGTTGCGCAGGCATCTGGCTGACGTACAAAGAGGAGTACTTCTTCGTTCTATACCTGGCGCAGAGCAGCATCAATCTTATGACGGGCCTGCTTTTCGCCGCCGCTCTTCGCCGCTTCAGTCCAGGCGTCATCTTCGCTTCCGCGGGATTTTTCCTTTGGAGCACACCTGTCGTTCTCGACGTCATCTTCACGGAACCGGGACCTGTGATGCTTAACATTAGCCGCGGCGTAAACCTCATCAAGGTAATGGCGGCTGTCGGCATGATTCTGATCGTGCTGGAGGATGAGCTGGCGCAGAACAATGCGACCAAGGAGAGAGACCACCGCGCGCGGGTGGAACTGGAACGGTATTCCCATATCGATCTGTCTTTGCTCTCCGACGTGAATGCGGAAGCCTCCTACCAGCACGCGTGTGAGGTCATCACCGAAGTAAGCCGCTTCCGCCAGGCGATGCTTTTTCTGCGCGGCGTGGAGTATCCATTTCGTGTAGTTGCGCATGCCGGGATGAGCGACGCACTGGTCGCGGGACTGGACGCGTTAAGCAGGCGGCTTACACAGGCGCAGATCGAGCAGTTCCGCAAAAGCGAAAACGTCGCTGTCGAGATGGGCCACACATTGCTGGTCGACCTGCGCCCTCTCTTTATACAGAACGATGCACTGGAGAGCCTTGGATATTTCAGGAGCCATGTGATTCGACTGAAGATGCAAACCGGAGTCGTCGATGGCTACCTCTTTCTCAGTGGGTTGAAGCGGCCCGAAGAGCCATTGCGGGCCGACGATGTGCTGCCGCTGGAACTGCTGGCCGCGCGCCTGACAGCCATGCGCGAGCACAATGCACTGATGCAGCGTGTTGCGCGCTCGGAAAAACTTGCCGGGCTGGGGCAACTTGCCGCCGGTGTTGCGCATGAGTTGAATAATCCGCTCACGGTCGTACTCGGCTACTCGCAGATTCTGGAGGAGACACTGGAAGGCCATCCCGCGCATGAAAATCTTTCGCTGATTCGCCGCGAGGCACAACGCATGCGGCAGATTATCGAAAGCATGGTGCGCTTCTGGAAAGCCTCCCCGGTCGAACACATTCCTGTATCCGTAACAGAAATTCTGCATGACATCTGCCGGTTGCGGCGCGCGGATTTCAATCGCCGGCAGGTAGAGCTGGAGCTTTATCTGCCCGAAGATCTGCCCTATATCAATGGCAACCGGAACCAACTGCAGCAGATGTTCCTGCAACTGGTGAATAATTCGCTCGATGCATTTGACGAACGCGGAAGCGAGCAGCCAAAAACCCTCTGCCTCGATGCCAGCCAGACCGAAGACGTGATCAGAGTCCTGATCTCGGATAACGGACCAGGCTTTGCCGATCCGAACCGCGCCTTCGACCCCTTCTTCACCACCAAATCTCCGCGCGCGGGCACGGGCATGGGGCTGAGCGTTTGTTATGCCATCGTGCGCGACCATGGAGGCGAAATAACAGCGCACAATCTCCAGCCGCATGGAGCCGCACTCGTGGTCCAGCTGCCGCTTCTACGGCATCGCCCACAAAACGAGATGCGGAGTGAAATCGTCGTTCGCTAGGCGGTATCGATATAGATGTCGATACGACCTGGCGCCTTGCGTCTAACATGGTCGATATGGGTTTTGGTCGAGCACCGAAGAAGAAGCAGCCGCTCGATGAAGCGGGGCTCTATGAATACGCCATTGGCGCGTTGGGCCGCCGCATGCGCACTGTGGCTGAACTGAAAAGGCTGATGCGCCTCCGCGTCGAAGAAGGTGATACCGGGGAAGCAAAGATGGATCGTATTGTTGTACGGCTCAAAGAACAGCGCTATCTCAACGACACAAACTTTGCCGCCGACTACACACGGCTACGTCAGGAAAACAATAGCTTCGGAAAGCGGCGCGTGCATCAGGACCTGATCCAGAAGGGCGTGCATGCCAATGTGATCTCACGCTCGCTCGATGCGGCTTACGAGAGCGTGAACGAAGAAGAACTGGCGCGCCGGCACCTGACGCGCAAACGCGTTCGCAAACCTGCGAATGAGAAAGAAACCGCGCGCATCATGCGCATGCTGGTACGCGCCGGATTCTCAACCGGCGTCATCTTCAAAATTCTCAAGAACTGGGATATCGATGACGAGACGCTCTCAGCTCTCGAATCGATCGACGCAGACGACAACGCCAGCCCCGAATAAGCTGGCATTGCCGTTTCCCATGCGCCAACCCGTTCAGAATTTGTAAATCAGATCAGCTGCAAAGGTGAACTGGTTATTGTTCTTCCCGTTGTTGTATGCCTTCATGTCCCAGGAGCGGTCGAAGCGAATCTCCGGGCGGAAGAGCACCGTGTTGCCGATCCATTTGCCAAACATGAGCGTGTTCTCGCTGTATTTTGTGGCGTAGCCGGTGCGCTGTCCCTTCTTGTCATCCAGAAAGTCTGAACGGAATGACATGAACAGGTGCGGATTGAATTCCTTCTGCAGGTAATTCACGATCGCGTATTCCGGAGCTGTGCAGCGCAGTTCGCCCGGTTGGCAGAAGGCGCCATTCGCACCCGTCTCAGTCGGAATGGGGTTCGCAACATTGCCCGCCACATTGGGCACATCACGCTCGTACATGTACCAGGCCTCGGTCGCCGAGTGCCAGCTCTTGTTGAACTTGTGATACCAGGTCAGGTCATAGTGCTGAAGGTTGTTGTAGGCATACTTGCCGTCATTGATGCCATTGGCGCAACCGTAGAGATTGTCGTTGCCGCTGGCTGTCGTGTAGTTCAGGCATAGATGCCCTGATAATTTGCGATCATCGGTCCAGGGAGCAACGTCATGACCAGACGACACGCCTGCCTGTACAAGCCATTGCTTATTCAGCTTGATGGTGCTCATAAGACCGGTATCGGTGAATGGATCGATCGTGTAGAGCAACGAGTGCGTGAACATGTAGTTGTTCGGCGCAAGCTGCGCTTCAATGCCGGGAACAGAAATGAAGCGGCCGATGCGCACGTCCATGCCCTGCGCCACATGCGGGAAGTAGAGATCGACATACTCCATGACCGGATCGAATCCGTATTGACGATTGAATTTCAATAGCTGCTGGCTGAGATAACCTTTCGCCGTGGTAAAGCGATAGTCGGTCCCGTAGAAAGCAGTGATGTGATAGCCCCAGTCGAAATGCTTCGTCTGCACCGTGTCCGCGAGCCGCTCAATGTAGATCACTGCCTGGTCAAGCTGCAGGCGATTCGGAAAGATCGTATAGGAATCGGGGAAGTTGTTCTTGCTGGAGGTGCTGAAGTTCAGGCCCGGCTCGATCCATCCATAGATTTTCGTTCTGTTCTTCGCGCCATTGATTGCATTCATCAGCGGATAGACGTTGCCATCCGGCGCGCCGATGTCCTGCGATCCACCGTAGGTCCAGTCACTGTTAGGAAAAGGCGGAGAGTTGAGCGGGGCAGGAATCCCACGCTTTTGCGGAGCAGGATTACTGCTGACATTTTTCCCACCCCAATCGTCGGAGTAAAACTTCCCCCAGCGCTCGAAGAAATTCAGCTGGGTCGCACTCGGCGCATCCGGCATACTGGCCGATGCGGATGGTTCATCCGTATTGGAATTCGCGGCGGACTGTGCTGATCCTGACGCCTCTCCTATCAAAAAACAAAGCGCGGCAATGGCCGCACAACATGCTAATTTGTACTTTCTATTGACCTGCATTGTGCTCCCCGTGGATTTCATCTGCGACGCAATACGCAAGCATGGCGCCAACATTTCAGAGTAGAAAGTGAGGCATAAGGAGGCGATAAGCATGAGGAAAAGAATTCATAAGGGCGCTACGACAGAGAGGCGTTTTGTACCGCCATTTCACCTGGCAGCTCTGTCACAAAGCTCTCTTGCATTGCGTGTTCTTTACCTCTCTCACTTCGGTGCAAACGAATTGCCAACTGAAACCTGCAGCCACTAATCCTGATGTGAGCAATTTCCCAACCAAGACAGGCTGCACAGTAAACGCGATGAAAAGACGGATAATCTTCTCATTCCAATCGTTGTCGGCTATGAAGTACGTCGAAATATCGACTCCTGCACTCCACTCGCCGACTCAAACCATCCGATTGTGATCGCTTAGAGTGTTCGGATTGAAACAGGGAGCGGCAAGTACAGAGGGACCAGTTCTAAGCGCGGCAAAAGGAATTCATAAGAAAAGTAAGCTCACTTGTGAAATCCCCTTTTACCGACACATGCAGCTCTTCGTTGCTGTCAACGATTCCGGTAACAGGTCCTATCGTGTCCAATACAAGAGATACAAACCAGGGATGGAGATGATGCGCACACAGAGTTTCAGAAACCGTCACAACCGCCAGAAAATTGTCGGCTGGCGTGTCAAAACCGCAAAGGGGCCCGGGGGAATCGACCGTTGATCTTTGCGCCATCATCCATCTCCTTGTTTGCAGGGGTTGCAGCCTTCCTCGAAGGTAGCAGGCTGGCTCTTTGCTTCGAAACCCCCAAAGGTCCAGCTGCATCCCTGCATTTATCTGCAGTTATGAAATAACCGGTCGTGCGTCACAGATAAGCCGTTATCGCCATAAGCAGTTGATAAACTCAATACATGCAATCCCGTTCCGGCTCTGAAATACGTGAGATGTTCCTGAAGTTCTTCGAGACGAAGGGGCACCGCCGCGTGCACTCGTCCTCTTTGGTTCCTGCCAACGACCCTACGCTGCTCTTTACCAACGCCGGCATGAACCAGTTCAAAGATGTGTTTCTGGGCCTTGAACGTCGCGATTACTCGCGCGCCACGACATCGCAGAAGTGCGTGCGCGCCGGCGGCAAGCATAACGATCTTGAAAATGTTGGCTTTACGCGCCGCCATCACACCTTCTTCGAGATGCTGGGCAACTTCAGCTTCGGCGACTACTTCAAGAAGGACGCCATCGCCTTTGCCTGGGAGCTGGTCACGTCGCCCGAGTGGTTCGGGATTCCCAAAGACCGTCTCTACGTGACGATCTTCAAGGGCGAGAACGGCGTTCCACGCGACGAGGAAGCCTACAACCTGTGGCTTGCGCAGGGAGTGCCCGCTGATCGCATCCACGAATACGGCAGCAAGGATAATTTCTGGCAGATGGGCGATACGGGACCGTGCGGTCCCTGCTCGGAGATTTTTTATGACATGGGCATCGAGGCTTCCGAGACCGGCGAAGACAAGCCTTTCGGTCAGGATGAATCACGCTACGTCGAAATCTGGAATCTCGTTTTCATGCAGTTCGACCGTAACCAGCAAGGCGAGTTGAACCTGTTGCCCAAGCCTTCGATTGATACAGGCATGGGGCTTGAACGCACGGCGGCCGTGCTTCAGAAGAAGATTTCAAACTTCGAAACAGATTTGTTCATGCCACTGATACAAAAAGCTGGCGAACTAACCTCGACGAAATATCAGGATGGCAATGCGCCAACAGATGCGTCACTGCGCATCATCGCCGACCACGCTCGCGCTGCCACATTTCTTATTTCTGATGGAGTCAATCCTGCTAACGAAGGGCGCGGCTATGTGCTGCGCAAGATTCTTCGTCGCGGAATTCGTCACGGACGCTTGCTTGGGCAGGAACAGCCTTTCATGCGCGAGATGGTGTATGCCGTTCGCGATGAGATGCAAGGTGCCTATCCGGAATTGAAGGAAAGTGCAGATCGCGTTGCGAGGGTTGTTGAAGCTGAAGAGCGGCAGTTTGCTCGTGTGCTGGAACTTGGATCGCGTCAACTACAAACCGCGATGCAAGAAGGTTCGCTCCCTGGTGACAAAGCATTTCATCTGTACGAAACCTTCGGGCTACCGCTCGACTTCATGATGGACGCCGCACGCGATCAGGGCATCCACTTCGATCTGGAAGGCTTTGAGAAATCACGCGCAGAAGAGCAGGCGCGCGCGCGCGCATCATGGAAAGGCGGAGCAAAGCAATCGGCCAGCCCTGCGTTTCGTGAACTTCCGAAAACGAACTTCGAAGGCTACCGTCAACTGACCTCTACCGGATCAGAAGTGCTGGCCATCATCAAGGATGGACAGGGTGTGAAGGCGGCGAATCCCGGCGATGCAGTCGAAGTGGTGCTCGATCATACGAGCTTCTACGCCGATTCAGGCGGACAGATGGGCGACACGGGGTGGCTGTACTCCGATGACCACAACTCCGTCGTCGCCGACGTGAGCGGATGCACCAAGCCGGTACAGGGAGTCTTTGCGCATAAGGCAATTCTGCGCCAGCCGCTGAAGCTCGGCGACAAGGTGGACACGGTTGTCGATGGCGGTTTTCGCAACGCCACGCGGCGCAATCACACCGGAACGCACTTGTTGCACGCGGCGCTGCGTGAGGTTCTGGGCACGCATGTCAAGCAGGCCGGATCACTCGTTGAGCCAAACCGTCTCCGCTTCGACTTTTCGCACTTCACTTCGATTGCCGATGAGGAATTGCAGGACATCGAGGACATCATCAACAAAGAAGTGCTGGGAAACACGCGCGTCGAGACGATCGAGGACGTTCCGATTGACGTGGCCATCAACGAGTATCACGCCATGGCGCTCTTCGGAGAAAAGTATGGCGAGAAGGTGCGCGTGGTCAAGATCGGCGAGTTTTCGACCGAACTCTGCGGCGGCACCCACACCGGCGCGACGGGCGAGATCGGCGTGGTGAAACTGCTCGGCGAGGGTAGCGTGTCCTCAGGCGTGCGGCGTGTAGAAGCCGTGACCGGTCTGGGCGCTTTGAAGGAATTTCGCCGCGACTTCGAAGTCGCGCAGCTGGCCTCGCAACTCGCTCCGAATGCGGAGTTATCGCCCGCCGACTCGTTGAAGCACAAACTCGCGGCACAGGATGAAGAGCTGAAAAAACTTCGCCGCGAACTCGAACAGATTCGCATGAAGTCGGCTGCATCGGCGGTGTCGAACGCTGCGGATCAAGCCGTCGAAGTGAAAGGAATTAAAGTGCTGGCGCAGCGGGTGGATTCTCTCGACCGAGGGCAGATGCGTACGCTCGTCGACAACCTCCGCAACAAGCTTGGTTCCGGCGTGGTCGTTCTCGGCTCCGCGCAGGAAGAGGGCAAGGTTGCGCTGATCGTCGGCGTCACCAAAGACCTGACCGGCAAGGTGCAGGCGGGCAAGATTGTCGGGCAGATTGCGAAACTCGTCGGCGGCTCCGGCGGCGGACGTCCGGACATGGCCGAAGCCGGAGGCAAGGATGCAGGCCAACTGGATGCTGCGCTGAAGAGTGCGCCCCTGGTGGTGGAGGAGTTAGCGGGATAGACTTTTCCTCGCACCTCCGGCAAAAACGCCGAGTCATTCTGAGCGCGCAGTCCGCGCGAAGAATCCATACGATGCAATCGCTGTGACATAGCCAACAGCTTTCCGCCCGCGCACTCAACAAAATTCGCGGCAAAAAAGTAGATATGCTGTGGCAGCGTCGAGATCGTATGGATTCTTCCCATTCGTTCCTCAGTGTCCGAATGACACCTCAAAAGATGAGGCATACTGTCTCGCAGATAGTCCCTCTTCGGTTTCCATACTGGTTTCCTGCCATTAATTTCGCGTTTCCTGCGTTGCCCCTCTCTATTGCGCCACCTATAATCAAAGTGTCTCTGGCGTGCTGCCTCTGAATCTGTCTATGTCCCTTTCCTACCGTTCCGGAGGACGCACGCTGTTCCTGTGCCTGATCAGCTCGGCGCTTTTTTTTGCGCTCTCATGCTCATCGGCACTCGCGGCGCAGCACCAGCCGCTTTCTCCGTTTGATAAGGCACAACGCCTGCGCGAAGCTCTCGAAGGGCGTCCGGAGCAGCAGCGTACCCGCCGCGACTATGAGCGCGTGCTCACTGCGTATCGCGCTGTTTATCATGGCGATCCAGCCTCGCCGAAGGCCGATGCCAGCGTCTCTGCGGTCGCCGATCTGCTGGCGCAACAAGGGCGCGTCTTTCAGGATGAGAAGTCGCTGCACGATGCCATCGGCCAGTATGAATTTCTGCGCAAGCAGTATCCCGGCAGCCGCTACCGCTTCAGCGCGCTGCTGACGGAGGGCGAGATCTACCGCCGCGATCTGGAAGACCGGGATGAGGCGAAGGCTACATTTCAGCAGTTTCTGAAGCTCTATCCGCAAAGCCCGCTGGCTGACGAAGCGCGGCAGGAGCTGAAAAACATCCGCACCGAGGAGGTTGCCGAAAAGCACGGAAAGCGGCCAGCCCAGCGTGCACCGGCACCCGTCACGGACGCGCAGGTTGCGTCCACGTCACCACCTCCCGCCCCCCCTGCTTCAAGACGCAAAGTTGCCACCGCTTCCGTCTTTCCTCCGGCGACGCAGCCATCGTCGCTAACGACCCACACCGCTGAAACGAAGCCGCAGCCAATTCCCGCAACTACTCCGGCACAGCCGCCAGCACCAGAACCATCTTCCGAGCCTGCCAGGCTGAGCGAGGCAACGATGAACGCACCGCCTCCACCGCCGCGCAAAGGCAGGCTGTCGCTCGTGACCGGGCTGCGTCACTGGTCGACGCCGATTTACACACGTGTCGCCATCGACCTGCAGGACGAGGTGCAGTACGAAGCTTCCCGCGTGCCGGGGCCGGACCGCATCTTCTTCGATCTGCATGGCGTCAAGCTTTCGCCGGAGCTGGTTGGCAAATCCGTGCAAGTGACGGACGACGGTTTTCTAAAACGCATTCGCGTCGCGCAGTTTTCAAATGACGTGACACGCATTGTGCTCGATGTCAGCGATGTCAGCGAGTATTCTGCGTTCCTGCTGCCGAATCCCTGGCGGCTGATCATTGATGTGCATGGCAGCAAACCCGGCACGCTTCCGGCTGCGCCGCTGATAGCAGCCCAGCGTCCGCCGCAGACAACGACGCAAGCAGCGACGTCGAAGCAGCCGGTTGCATCCAGCTCTGCGCCTCCAGCTTCTTCACCGGCTCCGAGCGTGCCGCGAAAGCCGCAGCAGCGGACGACGGCTGCCATAAATCCTGCCCAGCAGCCAGCACCTGCGCCTCCGCAAACGCAACAGACTGCCTCCGATACGACGGCTCCCGGCTCATCTCTTAAAGACATTGCTTCGCTCGACCGCCAGCCGAACCGGGTGAAGGCGACCAGGCGTCCGACAACGGCTCCGGTCGTCCAGTCTGTCTCCGGAACTTCGCCGCAGCAGCAACCGAATGATTTGGAGGCGCTCGATCAACCAGCGCCTTCTCCCGCGCCTGCTCCACCTGCGCCTTCGACGCCGGCAAAAAAGACCGGCAGCAAAAACAATCCATCTCCGAATCTGGACGCACCTGCGATTCACGCGGCCGCACCCACGGCTACTGGCGAGCGCTCCATGGTCCGCGCGCTGGGATTGAAGATAGGCCGCATCGTTGTGGATGCGGGACACGGCGGACATGATTCGGGCACGCTTGGTCCCGGCGGCATTGAAGAAAAAGATATCGTGCTGGATGTCGCCCTGCGGCTGGGCAAACTGCTGAAACAGCGGCTGGGCGCGGACGTGATCTATACGCGCGACGACGACACGTTTATTCCGCTTGAGACGCGCACCGCCATCGCCAACAAGGCGCAGGCCGATCTCTTCATTTCGGTTCATGCCAACTCAAGTTCCGATCAATCGGCGCGCGGTGTCGAGACCTACTACTTGAACTTCACGACATCGGCAGACGCGCTTGAAGTTGCGGCGAGAGAGAATGCCGTCTCCGATCAGTCGATCCATCAGCTCTCCGACCTGGTGAAGAAAATTACGCTGCAGGACAAGATCAGCGAATCGCGCGAGTTTGCTTTCGATGTGCAGCAGAGTCTTTATACGGGTCTGGAAGACGGCAACCCGGGCCTCAAAGATCGCGGAGTGAAAAAAGCACCGTTCGTCGTACTGATCGGCGCGAATATGCCGTCGATTCTGGCTGAAATCTCTTTCCTGACAAATCCAGACGACGCGCATGAATTGCGCGATCCCGAGTACCGCGAACGCATCGCCGAATCGCTCTATCGCGGCGTCTCGCGCTACGTAAGCAGCCTGAGCGGCGTGCGTATTGCGCAAAGCAACGCGCATACCAGCGGCAATTAGTTTTTTCTCCCCAAAACAAAAATCGGTATATGATTGTGCTCCTGCATCGATAGGACGCAGAACGAGAACCGTCTTCTGCGCGAGGGCGACGTGCATATCCGCTTCGATTCCCGGCGGCGCGATCTGCTGGAAGTGATTTCAGCATACGTCCTGATACTGGCTGTCATCTGGACTCCTCCGCCCCTGCATCGTGTTCTCTATCTGCTGGCCATCCTCCTGATTCTCGGCATGACAATTTTGCATCGCGATCATCTGTATTCACTCGGTCTCGGCCGTGGCAGCGCAGCGCGTGCACTTTGGATTGTTGCAGCAGCGTTCGTACTCTCTGCGCTTGCTGTGACAGCGGCGAGGCGGCTCGGCACACTCCATACGCTTCCTCGTGTCGGCTATCTGCCAGTGCGCACCCGCGTTGTTGGGTACTTGATCTGGTCGTTCGTGCAGGAGTTCCTGATGCAGATCTTCTTCCTGACACGTCTCATGCATCTGCTCCCCCGGCGATGGCTGGCCATCGCAGCAGCTGCGCTCCTCTTTGCCAGCCTTCATATTCCGAACCCGGTGCTGGTCTGGCTTACGCTGCTGTGGGCTTTCATCGCCTGCCCGCTCTTCCTTCGCTATCGCAATCTGTATGCGATCGGGTTGGCTCACGGCATCCTGGGCCTATGCGTCGCGGTTACGATTCCCGATGCCCTGCACCACCACATGCGCGTCGGGCTTGGCTACCTGCGTTATCAGCCGCGAGTCAGCGGAGCAGCGCTCCCCACATCGTATCCACACAGGCATGTGTGATGGAGGATGCCGCGACTCTTCTCTGAGACCGCCATGCGCGTCCGTAGAAAATGCCCGCGATAGCCGCAAGCAGTACATAACGCCAGTTGAAGTGCACGGCGCGTTTATTGAAGTGTGACAACCCGAAAAGAATCGCAGTGACTACTAACGATGCGGTGCGACCGATGCGGCGCTCGAAGAGATTCTGTATCCATCCGCGAAAGAAAATTTCTTCGGGCAATGCGATCAAGAGATAGGTGAAGAGCCAGATTCCGGGCAGCAGCCACGGGCGCCCGACATGTCCGTGCCAATGAAGGAAGCCGATGGCGAGGCCCAGAGCAATGGCAATCGGCATGTAGAGGAGAAGCTCGCGCAGTCCAGTCTTCCAATCCGCGAGACGCCAGCGGAGATCGAAGCCGACACCATCCAGTTGGCGAATGACGTGAAAGCTGTAGATGCCTGCGTCGAGCAGAAGCAGCTTGTTCAGAGCAACCAGGGCATGCGGCCACGCCGACTCAAACCAGCGCAGGTCGACCGCCAGGCCCAGGGAAAAGAGCACAAGAAAATCGAGCGCGTGTCCTCTTCGCTGCGGATCGAGCTTTGCCGCAAGCCAGAGCAATACGGCGACTGCGACCGGCAAGAGCAGATAGAGCGCAAGCCATCGCGCGCGAAGCAGGTGAAGCGGCCCGCACACAAGCAGATAAGGAATGACGCAGCCCGCGGGCAGTAGGAGACGAAGAGCCAGAGGCCGCGTGCCAAGTGCAGCCACACAGCGCTCTCCTGCGAAGCCGAACAGCAGCAGAGGCGCCAGAGCCAATATCGCTGCCGCTATAACCCATGCATATGTGTAGATCACACTTTTATGCTAAGCGGTATCGAGATATAGAACACCTTGGCTGTCATCCCGCAGGGAGTATGACGCGTTTTTAACGCCGCACGCAGTCGAAGAATCTGCTTTTTACCGGCTCCCATTTTCACTGGCTAAAAGAAAAACAGATCCTTCCTCTTCGTTCCTCAGTATCAGGATGACAACTCTTTGTTGAAAATAAACCTTTCGCTTGCGCTTGTATGTCGATACCGCTTAGATCATCCGAACGCTTCTGCTTCCTCCTTCGTTCGAGTTGCTTAGAACGTGTATGTGTAGCTGGCGATCACGGTGTAATCCGCGAAAGCGGCGTCACCATGCGTGTGGTTCGCGTAGTCGGTCACACTGGTTTTGCGATTGCGCTCCATCGCCCAGGGACCGCTCACGTTGATCAGGTTGCGGCCGCGCGCATACGCGAGACCCGGTTCAATCGAGATGACATAGCCGGGACGGCGAAAGCCGTTGCTGCTGCCGAAAGCGTCGCGCACCGGCACGCCCTCCATGCGTCCACCGATGCTGAGCGCAAGACCGCGCACTTTGGGCACCGGGTGAGAAAATCCTCCCCGCCAGAGGTATTGGTCGGTCGCCGAAACTACATTTTCCCCGGGAGCCGGACGATACGTCAGCACGCCGGTCGTATCCTGTGGGCTGAAAAGCCAGGAACCCGAGAAGTAGCCAGTCGTATGGAAATAAAACTCCCGATAGGCCTCCGTGGCGAGAGCAAATCCCCACGTGCCGTCGCCAGGCTGAATGGATTCGTCGAAGGGGCGTTCCTGTGTCTGCCCATTTGCAAGGATCGTCGTGCCTTTGGCGTCATTGATGCCGGTAGGCAGTTTCAACTGCGCTGAAAACGCGATGTTGCCATGGCTCTCTGTCGGTGGACGCCAGACCCAGGCCTGCGCGCCGACCAATATGTCGCCGATGCCGCCCGAGCGGTAGACATTGACGTTGCCCTGCTGGTGCCGGGTGGCAGTCATGCCGGGAATGTCTCCAATGATGCTCCAGCGCGGCGTGAGCTGGTAGCTCAGTGAAAGATCGTAGAGGTCAACGTGATTCTGCACCTGGTTGTGCAGAGCTGCCCGCTGTGCCTGATACACCGTACCGATGTAATGCTTGTAAGAGTTGTAGGTGCGATAGCCAACCGTCACCGTGAGTCCGTGCAACAAGCTGGTCGTCCTGGGCTGACTTGTGGGGTCCAGCCCGGAGATAATCGGCTGCGGTGAGTGCGCGGCGACACAGCCTTGTGCGAATGCGTTCTGCTGCAAGCATGAAATCGCGGCTGCGAGCGCGATGACAAAGAATCCGGTTCCTGCTTTGCAGGTAATTTTCATGTGTTTCGTACTCCTACAATTGGCCTCGAAATGTGCAACAAGTTATTGCGAGTGACTTGCAGCACGGTAGCAGCGCGATACGACGCCAGTCTTGGTCCCACAGGATGACTCAGACATCCACCATTTGATCGAGGCGAAGTTTCCGCCTCCCGGCTACACTCACCTGAACCGATGAAAGTCTTCTGCCGATCCATAGTGCTTTTAATGCTTGCGTTTCTCACAGCCTCGGGTTACGCGAAGCGCGCTCCCAACCTTGAACTGAAAGATATGAATGGCCATTCGCAGAAGCTGGCATCGCTGCGCGGGCAGATCGTCGTCGTTAACTTCTGGGCAACATGGTGCGCCCCTTGTCAGGAAGAACTGCCGCGCCTGTCGAAACTGGCGCAGGGCTACGACGGAAAGAATGTGCGCTTTGTTGCGGTGTCCATTGACGCCGCCAAGGATCGTCCCAAAATTCAGCCCGCGCTTGAGAAGGCAGACGTGACGTTTGAAACATGGGTCGGGGCCGATACCGATACGCTGGCCAGCTTCGGCCTGGGCGAGATCGTTCCCGGAACCGCCATTCTCGACGAACGTGGAGAAATCATTGCGCGCATCATGGGCGAAGCGCACGATGACGATGTGCGCACTGCTGTGGACTGGCTGCTGAGCGATCGATCAGGACCCGCGCCAGCAGCTGTCACAAAGCGATACTGATTACTGCACCCCAGCGGCGATCAGAGCGCTTTTATTGCCGTGCTCGTGCGGAGTTAGTTTTGGCTGCGTGGGCGGTGCATAAGACTTGTAGACAGTGATATGGAAACAGGATTGGTAGAATTCCTCTTCCACATCCAGTTTCCCTGCATTTTGCAGGGGCAACAGATAAGCACGCATCCATGCAACTTCAGAGATCGACAGTCCCTTCTTTGCAATGTCGATTGCCGCGCCTGTCAGGTGCGGCGAGGCAACATCACCGTCAGCGGGCGCTGCGTTGCCGTTCACCTCAATCAGGCGGCGCTGATATGCCACCGTGCGTACGGCTGAATTGACCTGCAACGGACGATGAAAGCGGGCATAGTGCACGCGGGCCAGATCGCTCAGAAAGCGGCCTGTCCAGGGACGGCAATAACGGCGATTGGCGGGCAGCTCCGTATTCACGCGAAGCGACATGCTGACCGGTACAGCGACCAGCGCGTGCTGCGTACGCAGCTCACTCAACTGATCGTCGTCCTCAATGCGTTCCAGGCCATCGGCCTCGCTGCGCTGGTTCTGGCGGACGAGCGATTCCCGCGAGCCTTTGAGCGGCGGCAGCAACAGCATCTTTGCATGCTTCAACGAGACTTCAGGAATCGTGGCACTGGCAGGTTCCTCCTTCGCTTCAAGCGCGGCGCGGCGGGCGCGCGTACGGCCAGTTTGATGGCTGCGCGTGTGCGCATGCACGGAGGTAGAGCGAGCGTGATGTGGTTTTCTTTTTACCGCAAAGGCAGAAGTTCCTGCGCCGTCAAGCAGCACGGCGGCAAGTAAGACAGAAAGACAGCGCATGAGCGGGACCGCGGAGTTTCCAGGAGCATTCTCAGACTATCGAAGCCGGCAACGACGGGGAAGTGTTCATCTTGGTTCGGCGAAGGATGCTCTCGATGCACCCTTGCAGACGCATGTTCCGGCCCCTTGCCCTCTCTCCGATTTTCATCGCAAGTCATGCTTCATCGGGGTAAAATCGCGCCCATTGAGAAACTACCGAATCCAGCGAGGTCCTAATGAGTGACGCTGTTCCGCAAACCACATCTACGCCGTTGAACGAAGGACAGCGCATCGTCGATACCTTCGTGGCGCCATCGAAAACTTTCACCGATCTGCTGCGGAGTTCGGCGTGGTGGGGACCGCTGGTCATTCTCATCTTGATGTCGATCATCTTCTCATTCACAGTGCAGACCAAGGTGGGATGGGAAAGGGCTGCTGAAAACAACATTCACCAGAACCCTAAGCAGGAAGAGCGTTTTTCTCAGATGTCGCCGGATCAGCTGTCGGCAGCAAAAACAATATCTGCGAAAATCACTGCCGGTTTCTCCTATGGGATTACGGTACTCATACTCATCTTCACGTCGATCACCGCGCTGCTGGTGTGGGTCACCGTGAACTTCGGCTTTGCTGGCAAGGCGAAATTCGGCCAGGTATTTGCTGTCTATATGTATGCGAATCTCGTTTTGAATATCAAATACATATTGGCTACCATTGCGCTCTTTGCCGGAGTCGCACCGGATTCGTTTCTGCTCTCCAATCCGGTAGGCACGAATATCGGCTACTACCTCAGCTCCGATATGCCGCATATTCTCGTCTCCTACGCCACACATCTTGATATTTTTGAGATCTGGTCGATGATCCTGAGTGTCATTGGCGTGAGCATCGTTGCGAAAGTGACGCGTGGAAAGGCCGCTGCTGCTGTCGTGTCCTGGTGGCTTCTACTTTTATTGATCTTCGGCGCTCTAGGCTGAGATGAATGCCGCCTTTTGCAGACCTCGCGTGATAAGGGCGGAAGGTAAGTCTAAATTCTGCAACAAATTTCCAAATCGGGGTATACTATACGTACGCTCGATTCCGAGTGGGTTTTTGTTTGCACGTAATGCCCAACAAAGCACTGCTTGCTCTACACCTTCCCGTTTTCAGCGAAATCAACACATAAGGAATACCCCAAAAATGGAACAGGGTACAGTCAAGTGGTTTAACGATGCCAAGGGCTTCGGCTTTATTACGCGCGAGAGCAATAACGAAGATGTATTCGTACACTTCTCCGCGATCAACGCGAACGGCTTCCGCAGCCTTCAGGAAGGCCAGCGCGTGCAGTTCAACGTCGTGCGCGGCGCCAAGGGTTTCCAGGCAGAGAACGTTCAGCCTGTCTAAGCAATCGGATCCATCTGGAAGATAATCGATTCCATCTGGAATGAAAGCCCGGCTTCGCGCCGGGCTTTCTCTTTGCATCTGGTTGCGGCAAAGGGAATAAGGGTGCGGGCGTGTGTGTTACTCCGGCATGAAAATTTTGCTCCCATCCATTCCTGTTCCCGGCCACCTCAATCCTGTGCTTGGGGTGAGCAGAATTCTAAAGAAATATGGCCACGAAGTGGCTGTGCAGACAGGAGCCGCGTCCCGTCCGGTGGTCGAAGCGGCTGGCATTCCCTTCATTCCACTGCTCCCGGAAGCAGACATTACCCCCACGCAATATTTTGCGAAATATCCTGAGCGGCAGCAGCATTCACCCGGCATAGACATGATTTCCTTCGACATGCAGCATTACTTTGCCCCGGTCATGCCTGCACAGACTGCAAGTCTCAAGATGGCCATGCGGGACTTCCCCGCCGACCTTATTCTGGCTGAGAGTCTGTTTCTGGGAACCCTGCCACTGCTTTTAAAGGCACGCGAGCAGCGCCCGGCCATCGCGCATCTTGGCGTCACCATCCTGAATGTCTTCAGCGGTAAAAATGTGCCGCCAAGGCCGGGAGCGACAACGGACCAGTTGCAAGCAGAGCACGTCCAGCGGGAACTGCGCCTGCTGCAACCCGTGCAGGCGGCATTCAACCAGGTACTCGCAGAGATGGGTTGCAGCCCACTGCCCTGCCCTCTATTCGAGGCCATGTCGACACTGCCCGATCTCTACCTGCATCCCGGCATCCAGAGCTTCCAGTATTCGCCGAATGCAACCTCATCTTCGCCGGTGCGATATATCGGCCCGCTGCCTATTGCTCCGGGGCAGCACCCTCTTCCTGAATGGTGGCATGACCTCGATGAGACAAAACGGCTTGTACTCGTCACCCAGGGAACCCTCGCAAACAGGGATCTCGGACAACTTGTCGGCCCCGCGCTGGCAGGCCTGGCCGAGGAAAAAGACCTGATCGTTCTGGCAACAACGGGGGGCCAGCCGGTCGAGTCCGTTCCTGGCAGAATTCCCAAGAATGCGCGCGTCGTTCCGTTTCTTCCCTACGATCTTGCCCTGCCGAGAGTCGACCTGCTCATCACGAATGGCGGATACGGCACGGTCAACATGGCGCTCGCGCACGGAGTCCCAATTGTGTCGGCGGGATTGACGGAGGATAAGGAAGAAGTTTCAGCGCACGTCCAGTGGTCCGGCACCGGGATTGACCTCAGAACGAATCAGGTAAGCCCGGACGCCGTCCGCTTAGCGGCAAGAAAGGTTCTGGACACGTCGGCATACCGCGACCGGGCAAAAGAGCTGGCCTTTGAGTTCAGGCGCCACGATGCGGAAACCGAGCTGCTCGAATTGATTGAGGCTCGCGTCCCGTCAGCGATGCGGGCTTAACAACGGCCATAAAAGAGCCCGGCATTTTGCCGGGCTCTTTGCCTTTTACGCCTGAACAGCCCTGCCCTGGGTGGAGCCGAGGGGCCCCTAGCTCCAGCGCCGGAATATCAGCGAACCGTTGGTGCCGCCGAAGCCGAAGGAATTCGACAGAGCGATGTCGATGTGCAGGTCCTGCGCCTTGTTCGGCACGTAGTTCAAGTGGCAATCCGGGTCCAGATTTTCGAGGTTGGTCGTAGGCGGAGCTTTCTCATCAAGGATCGCCATGATGGTAATGCCCGCCTCCAGTCCGCCGGCTCCGCCGAGCAAGTGACCCGTCATCGACTTCGTCGAGCTGATCAGGAGCTTGCCGCTGGTGGCGTGTTCGCCGAAGAGCTTTTCCATCGCCGCGCTCTCAAGCACGTCGCCTACCGGCGTTGAAGTCGCATGCGCGTTCACATACTGGATATCGGTCGGCTGAATGCCGGCGCTCTTGATGGCGTGCGCCATCGCGCGATGGCAGCCTTCGCCTTCAGGAGCCATGCTGGTGATGTGGTAGGCGTCGGCGCTCATGCCGTAGCCGATGATCTCGGCGAGAATCTTCGCCCCGCGAGCCTGGGCGAATTCCAGGTCTTCGAGGATCAGGATGCCGGCGCCTTCGCCGCAGACAAAGCCATCGCGGTCCTTGTCGAAGGGACGGCACGCGTGTTCCGGATCGTCATTGCGAGTGGAAAGCGCACGCATGGCCGCGAAGCCGCCCACGCCCATGGGCGTGATGGCCGCTTCCGAGCCGCCCGCGATCATGGCGTCGGCATCGCCGCGCTTGATGATGTGGTAGGCGTCGCCAATCGAATGCGCGCTGGTCGTGCAAGCCGTCGCCGTAGCTTCGTTGGGACCCTTGGCCCCGTAGCGGATGCTGACCTGCCCGGCTGCGAGGTTGATGATAGCGGCGGGGATGAAGAAGGGCGAAATCTTGCGCGGGCCGCCTGCCAGCATGGCGCTGTGCTCGCGCTCGATGATATCGAATCCGCCAATTCCCGAGCCGATATGAACGCCAACGCGGTCGGCGTTGGCGTCCGTAATCTTGAGGTCGGACATCTCCATGGCTTCATGCGTGGCCGCAAGAGCAAAGTGAATGAAGCGCGCCATCTTGCGCGACTCCTTCTTATCCACAAAATCGAGTGGATCGAAGTTCTTCACTTCGGCTGCGAAGGTGACAGAGAAACCTGTCGTATCGAAGCCGGTGATGGGAGCCATCCCGCTCTTGCCTGCCAGCAGATTCTTCCAGACCTCGGGCGTCGTATTGCCTACTCCGCACATCAGGCCGATGCCCGTAACTACTACCCGCCGCTGCAAAGTTACTTGCCGCCTTTCGCGTTCTTGTCGATGTAGTCGATGGCGTCCTTCACCGTCTTGATCTTCTCGGCATCCTCGTCGGGAATCTCAAGGTCGAAGGCCTCTTCGAACTGCATCACCAGCTCGACCACGTCGAGCGAATCTGCTCCGAGATCCTCCTGAAAAGATGCGCTGGGCGTCACTTCGGCCTCATCGACCTGAAGTTGTTCGACGATGATCTGTTTTACTTTCTCTTCCACTGCTGCCATGCGTTTCTCCTGTCCATCGATACGGCGAATTCGTAAATTTTTCGGGCGAGATGGCTGCCTTTTCAGGACACACCACGAGCACACTCCGAAATTTCAAGTCTACTGAGGGGCCATGGCCGTGTAAAGCTCACGACCGATGGAAGTTTCCTCGGATTGTGCTTTGTTTGCGTTTCAGTGGCAGTATATTCGCTATGCCTCTTATTGTAGTCATCGCTGTAGCTGCCCTGCTTTCAGGTGTAGTTATAGGCTATTGGATTCGTCATCAGAACGTTCGCGCCGAGATTTTTGCCGAGAAACAAAAAAGTGAGAATTTGACGGCGCAACTTGCCCACCATGAGACTTCGCTGGAACGCGCGCGGAAGGAAGCCTCGACCCTGGGCGTAGAAAATGCGCGGCTGGAAGAGCGCTTGACGGCGGAGCAGGAGTCGCTGAAGCAGGCCAGAGCCAGCCTCGAAGACACCTTCCGCAGCGCCGCAACCCGCGTCCTGAATGAGAACAGCCAGGCTTTTCTCCGGCTTGCACGGCAGGAACTTGGTCAGCAGCAGCAGGCCTCCGGAAGCCAGTTGGAACAAAAAGAAAAAGCAATTGAGAACCTGCTGAAACCGGTGCGCGAAACCCTCGACAAGCTGCAGCAGGGCACACAGGAGCTTGAGGTAAAGCGCGAAGGCGCTTATCAATCGCTGAAACAGCTGATGGAGGGCATGCAAAACTCGCACGCCGACCTTCGCCGCGAGACCTCGCAGCTCATTTCCGCGCTGCGGGCACCCAAGATTCGCGGCAACTGGGGCGAATTGCAGCTGAAACGGTGCATTGAATTCGCAGGCATGGTCGAGCATGCCTCCTTCGACATGGAAGTCTTCGTGCGCGGGGACGAAAGCTCGATTCGCCCCGATTGCGTGATTCATCTGCCCAACGACCGCACCATTGTCATCGACGTGAAGACGCCGTTCGATGCCTTTCTGGACGCGATGAGCACCTCCGATGAAGCGACGCGCGCCCTGAAGCTGGCAGCGCACGCTACGCGTGTTCGCGAACATCTGACCGCTCTCTCGGCGAAGTCTTACTGGAAGCAATTCAAGAACAGTCCCGATTTCGTCGTCTGTTTTCTTTCGAGCGAAGTTTTTTTTAGCGCCGCGCTCGAACAGGACCCCAGCCTGATTGAGTTCGGAACCACCTCGAATGTCATTCTCGCCACGCCGACAACTCTCATCGCACTCCTGCGGGCGGTGGCCTACGGATGGCAGCAGATGGAAGTGACGAAGAATGCGCTGGCCATCCGTGAAGTAGGCGAAAAGCTTTACGACAAGATGGCGACCGCGCAGGACTATTTCGACAAGATGGGTAGAGCGCTGACCAGCACGGTGAAGCAATACAACAGCCTCGTCGCCTGCGTCGAGGGCCGGGGAAGCGTCTTCACCTATGCGCGCAAGTTGCACGAGCTTCACATCGGGCAGGAAGAATTGCCGGAGATCGGCATGCTCGAATCCGTCACTCGCGAACTAACGGCGGAGGACTGGAAAACGGAGGAAAAAGTGGAGCCGGACACTTCCCTTTTTCCCGATATCGGCTCAAATACGAAATAGCCTTACTTCTTCTTTTTCTCGTTTTCGCCCGTGAAAGAACCGGTCGAGTGCAGCCCTGCAGGCGTCTCCGGATGACGTTGCCCCTGTTCCACATTCAGGTTGAGCAGACGGCGCTGATCCGAGCGGCGGGCGCCCGCGAGATGCGCATCCTGCGATTCCTTTGAGGGTTGCACCGACTGCACCGACATGGGCGAGGAACTCTCTGCCGCTGCATTTTCTTCGGCTTTCTTTTGTTTTGCTTTGTGTTTTGTATCGATCTTTGCAATAGTGTTCCGCGCCATACGCACCTCCCGAATTCCCGGCTTTCTGCGTTAGATGCAAAAGGCCTTAACCGGCGACAGGCGATACCGCTTCAGATTTTTATCTGCTTTCCAGAAAGCGTTCCCGCAGCCGCTGCCAGGTTGTCTCAAGATCCTCGGGCAGAACCCGCGTCTCTCCGACCACGGTCATGAAATTGGTGTCGCCGGTCCAGCGCGGCAGAATGTGCAGATGAAGATGCCCCTGCACCCCCGCGCCTGCGGACTTGCCAAGATTCAGGCCCATATTGATCCCGTCCGGGCGGTAGACACTGCCCATGACCGACTCGATGCGCTGCGCCGTATCCATCAGTTCGTGGGCGACGGCGGCCGGCAGCGCGGCCAGCGAGCTTTCATGCGCGTAGGGCAGCACCATGACATGGCCTGAAGTGTAGGGATAGCGGTTGAGGACGACAAACGTGTTCTCGCCGCGATGCACGACGAGCGCGGCCTTCTCGGCCTGTTCGCGGGGCATGCCGTGGGCCTCGGCATATTCGACCGCGGCAATGAGATTGCAGAAGACACAGCCTTTATCCCCCGGCCATGCCGCCAGTTCGTCGGGAACTCCCGGACGCCGCGCATTGTCTGCGTTTGTGACGTAGGTATATCGCCAGGGAGTCCACAGGTGGTCCATAGGGGTCAGTATAGCGAGTCATGCCGCATACTGGATTCATGTCTTCGGCACGGCTCACTGATCTCCTGGCAAGCAATTTTGGGTTCTCATCGTTCCGGGCAAACCAGGAGGCAGTGTGCCGCGCGGCGGTCGATGGGCACGATGTGCTGCTGGTCATGCCCACCGGCGCAGGCAAGTCGCTCTGCTATCAGCTGCCCGCAATCGCTCGCGGCGGCACGGCTCTGGTCATCAGCCCCCTCATCGCGTTGATGGACGACCAGGCTTCGAAGCTTGGCGACCTGGGATTGCGGGCAGCGCGGATTCATTCCGGCCTCGACCGGGAAAGGTCGCGCCAGACTTCGCGCGAGTATCTGAACGGCACGCTCGATTTCCTCTTCATCGCGCCGGAGCGGCTGCGCGTGCCTGGCTTCCCGGAGATGCTGGCCCGGCGCAAACCCGCGCTCATCGCCATCGATGAAGCGCACTGCATCTCGCAATGGGGACACGACTTCCGCCCTGACTACCGTCTGCTGGGCAGCTACCTGCCAGCACTACGGCCCGCTCCGGTCATGGCGCTCACGGCGACAGCGACGCCCATCGTGCAGGACGACATTGTGGCGCAGCTGCAGCTCGAACAGCCATCGCGTTTTATTCACGGCTTCCGGCGGACTAATCTGGCGGTCGAAGTTGTCGAAGTTTCGAAGCCGAAGCGGACGCAGCTGGCTCTTTCGCTTCTGACTCCTGCAGAGCGCCGCCCCGCCATCGTCTACGCCCCCACGCGCAAGGACGCCGAAACGCTGGCGCAGGAGCTTTCGCAGAGTTTTTCTACTGCGGCCTATCATGCCGGGCTTGAACCGCACCACCGCGAACGCGTCCAGCGCGAATTCCTGACGGGAAAGCTGGAAGCGGTGGTGGCGACGATTGCCTTCGGCATGGGCATCGATAAGTCTGACGTGCGAACGGTCATCCACACGGCTTTGCCAGCCAGCCTGGAGGCGTATTACCAGGAGATTGGCCGCGCCGGACGCGACGGCAAACTGAGCCGGACGATCCTCATGCACTCCTATGCCGACCGGCGGACGCATGACTTTTTCTACGAGCGGGACTATCCGCCGGTGGAAGAGCTTGACCTCATCTTCCGCAAGCTGCAAACCAGGCCGTACCACAAAGACGAACTGGCCGATCTGCTGCGGGCCAAGCTGGACGGAGAAATCTTTGCGACAGCGCTCGACAAGCTGCTGACGCACGGCGGCGCACGGATCGATTTCGAGGGCAATGTGACGCGTGGCGATGCAGGCTGGCGACGGCCCTACCTCTCGCAGTCGAACCTGCGCATGGCGCAGCTGGATCGCGTGATGCGCTATGCCGAGTCGTACCAGTGCCGCATGGCGCAGCTGGTTCGCCACTTCGGCGACGAGGACGACGGACGCCACGCCTGCGGACAGTGCGATATCTGCTCGCCGGAAAGAGCCATCGCGCAGAGGTTCCGGCAGCCGGACGCATCCGAACGCGACTTGATGCTGGCGGTCGCGCGAGCCTTGCGCTCCAGCGGATCGAAATCAACCGGCAAACTGCATCAGGAGCTGTGCGCCGCCAACGGAACGAGCCGCGACCATTTTGAAGAACTGCTCGGAGCCATGAGCGGTGCCGGACTGTTGTCGATAGAAGACGCCAGCTTTGAAAAAGATGGACGCACAATCGCCTATCGCAAGGCCAGCCTGACGCGCGAGGGCGAAGAATTGGACGGAGCTGATACGGCCAGTGTCCTGGTGCGCGACAGCAATGAAAGCGCGTCGGCGCAGCCAGCCAAACGGGAGCGCAAACGGAAAGAACCGCAGCCCGAGATTCCGCTCTCCGCCGATGCCGTTGTTCTGGAAGAAAAACTGCGCGCGTGGAGACGCGAAGAATCTACCAAGCTGAAGCAGCCTGCGTTCTGCGTCTTCTCCGACAAAACACTGCGGGCAATCGCGTCGGAGCGTCCGCTTACCGAAGAAGATTTGCTCGCCGTGGACGGCATCGGTCCGGCAAAGGTAGCGAAGTTCGGCGCAGCCGTCTGCGCCATCTGCGCCGGATAAAGGCTGTCATCCTGAACCTATAGAAGCTGTCAGGAGAACCTGTCACGCCGAACCAATAAAGGCTTGTCATCCTGAGCGCAGCGAAGGATCTGCTTTTCCCATATCCGGCCAAGTCACAGGAAAATACTTGAAGCGAAATGTATACGAGATGTCGTAAATGAGTCTGGTTTTGTGGCGAAGAAAAGATAAGCAGATCCTTCGCTGCGCTCAGGATGACAATCTCTTCGCGGATACTGAACGAATGTCCGAAAGAATCTCAAGAAGCATCGAGCGCGAGCTATTGGGCGTCGCGACTGGTAATCGACACGCGGAACAGCGGCTTCGACTTCTCCGCCGGGTCCATCTCATAAGTCTGCGAAGTGCGCGACGAATCGTAATCCCTCCAGAGCCAGATCATCTCCTCCGGAAATTCCGCTGCGCCCTGGCCTGAATTGTGCGTGCCCTTGCCGAAGCTGAAATGAAAATCGTAGTCCTTCAGCTTGAGAGCATTCGCCATGCGGATATTCGCCAGCGGCCAGCTTCCATAGCGATCATTTTCCATGTCCTCCGCGCCATCCTGCAGCCAGACGCGGATGTTTCGCTTCGGTTCGCGCAGAACCTTCTCGGGATAGTCCTGCCCGCCGTCTGAAATATCGGGTCGCTCCTTCCACTGGATGCTGGTAAAGCTGCCGATCCAGCTGATAACGCGGCT
>JAATFH010000511.1 GCA_015655315.1 Terriglobales bacterium | reverse complement strand
GGATAGCCGAGGCCGAGCAGATCCGGCCGTCCAGGCTCTGCATCGATTGGATCGTGAACCGGAAGATCAAAGTCACTCGCGGAGTGAAGAGCTAGTGTACTGGCGAGATGGCCTCCAGCGGAAAAACCGAATACCGCTAGACGTTTTGGATCTATGCCAAGCTGCGCGGCCCGGAATCGAATGAGTTTGATGGCTCGCTGTCCATCCCACATCGGTATCGGATATCTGTATGTTCCATCCTTCTGAACTAGCCGATAGTACAAGAGAATCGAAGTGACATGCAGGTTGCGGGCAAAGTATTCCGCGACCGGTGTCTGCTCCTTAGTATCTGTCAGACGATCATAGCCCCCGCCTGCGATGATAAGGATCACGGGTTTCGGCCCTGCCTCATTGGAGGCAGCCGGGAATATGCGAAGGTATGGGATGTCTCTGCACGGATCAGTTCCGATCGCTCCTGGGGCGTTGTTATCCCAGAGACGAATCTCGTTTTGATCTGAAGAGTCGTAACAGTTCATCGAGTCACTGTTGCTTGGAGAAGAACCGACGCGGTGGTGACGATGACGGTCTTGCGCAACCGATTTGGCTGTCAGCGTACTCGCAAGCATGCAAACGAGTAGAAGCAGGCGAGGTGAATCATAGGCTTTCATAAAGATCTTCCTTCAGACTAGCATCGCGTTATCAAACATCGGGATATGTCTAGTGCGTGAGAGTACAAGGATCAATAGTTTGATTGATGGGCAGTGCGCTCTGCTGCGTAACTGACTCCCACGCGACCTGCTGTAACTGCGTAGCGACTGAAGGCGAGATTCCCAGCGTCGCAGCGGCCTGCTCATTCGCGCCAAAGGTACGAACATCTGTGCCCGTTATCTTCTGGAACAGAACGAGGCCACTCAGGTATGCGCCAAAGATACTAGGATGGTGATAACCCGCGTCTGTCGGGTTATCGATCGTAGTTGGCTCGCTTCCTGGCTGGTAGCCGAAGCTGAGTGAAACTCCTGGCGCTGAACCTCCGTAGGGGTCAGGGTTGGCAACGTTCTCACTCCAGGCCCGCGACCATGCATCGCCCACAGGAGCAATTCCGGCAATGTGTCCGTCGTGTGTGGCTGCGCTAAGATAGACATTGTGATAGGCGGTAGTTAGCTCTCCTAGCGAGGCCATATAGGCTGAAGGCGAAAACGACGAAGTGAAACTATCTTCGTATGCGGTATCGGCTGGTGCCCACGTCTCATATAGATACACGTTTGCGCTCGGTGCAACATTATGAATGCCTTGCTCGATGGTCGATACGGCATTGCAGAAAACCGATGGATTGCTGTGGCTGTCCTGAGAAAGCGCAATCGGGATCGGCTGAAAGCTGGCTTCCTGCAGCACGACCTGATTCCATAGAGACTGATCGATCACGTTTTGAGCCGCGTTGTAATTGTTGATCAGTGATGTCTCCGAGATTGCCTCGATGTGTACGTTGTAGGGCAGTCCAGCTTCTTGAGCAAGCTCGGCGAAGATGCCTGGGATTCCTCCCCACGGTCCAGTCTCGCCGGGCTGACTCTCCATTCGCGCCATCACAGTCGTATCGAAGTTCTCATCGACGACATTTGCAGATGCTGTCGTGGATCCAATGCCTCCGGTGTTGGGCGTATTGTTGTATGTCCGCACGGGAAGATACCGTCCATGAGTAAAACTGTCGCCGACAAACAGGATGTGCTGCGTCGGCGGTGCCGTTGGTGTTGGTGTGGGCGTTGGTGTTGGTGTGGGCGTTGGCGTTGGTGTTGGCGCGGGAGAGTTGCTGCCCGAGGTCGGGGGAGCGTTGGAGCTGGACGCGCAACCCGGTACGAATAGTAAAAGTGCTGATAAGACGTTCGCGAAAATCAGGTTGATCTTTCTCGCGCTTACACGGAACAGAGGAGCATCGCCTCGTTTCATGATAGATTCTGTCCTTCCTTTTTCTGCGGTTGAGCTTGACCGAGATTGGCTTGGGCTTAGAAAGCCCAGGCGCCATGGCATACTCATGGTCACCGCCATCTCACTGATTAGAATTCGTCTGCATGATCTATCGACAATCTCGTGTGTTATTGCACCCGCTAATTTTGAGACTTCTCGCTCTTGAACGAATGCACTGAGGTAGAGGAAGCATTCGTTCGCTGGCAGCAATCACCATGAAAATGAAAGTTTCGGAACATAAGAAATCAATCAAATATTTCGCGTGCTCATATTCCTGCCTCTTTGCAAAACTGTCCCTATTCGCTGCGGGACAGGTACAAGTCAGTGAAGTCGAGGCGGATGTCTTGTCGAGCAACAGGTGAATCAAGGTGGTGAGACACGGGTTCCTCCACTTGCTTTTACTTTCAAAATTCCGTACGTCGCGTGTGAAACTCTACGAGGTGGGTATCAGAATATTTCGGCGAAAGACGATGATGATTCCGATGTTAAGGAGCGGCTTAAAAGTCGTCCATTATATGTTTGTATAAACCAGTGCGGCAGGGTCTTGGTGCAGTCTGCTTGTTCAGAAATCATCTGACAACATAGGGCAGATCTTCTCGCAACATTGAGGGTTCAACATTTCCCTCATGCAAAGCGATAATCGCGTGCTACCGCTCAAATGAACGGCAGAGCTAATAGCGGTCGAGCAGGCCACGTTGCATGGCGAGGAAGACAGCGTGCGCTCGGTCGTTGGCATCCAGTTTTGCAACGATGCTCTTGATGTGCCCTTTGACTGTATTCTCCGAAATCTTGAGCCGGTCCGCGATGATCTTGTTTGAGCACCCTGCCGCGATGCTGCGCAGAACGTCGAGTTCACGCGCCGATAACTCTTCCATGCAAAGATTGTCGGCCACCATAGATGCGATTTCTATCGGTAGATACTTGCGCCCTGAATGTACCGTTCGAATTGCATCTATTAATCGTTTTCGGATCATCGTCTTCAAGAGATACCCCATCGCTCCGGCCTTAAGGGCACGCGACGCTTGAATATCTCCTTCGTAGGTCGTGAGCACGATGCATTTTGCCTTTGGTGACTCCTTGCGGATTTCGATCAGTGCATCGATACCACTAAGGCCCGGCATCTGAATGTCCATCAGAATCACATCGGGAGAGTGGGTTCGATATGCCTCCACAGCCTCAGCACCAGTTGCCGCAAAGGCTACCAGCTGCAGACCCGGTTCTCCCTGCAAGGCGAAGGTAATTCCGTCTCGAATGAGATGATGATCGTCGGCGCACATGACACGAATAATGCGTTCGGTATTCATAACGCCTCTCTTTCTCGCGCGACAGTGATTGCCAATTCATTCCTTTCTGCAAGAGATCATCGGAAGTCCTCGGTATCCTCTATTATCGGACGCAAGCGCTGACATTGCGCGGAGATCGCTAGAAATCTCTTCGAAAGAATCTGCCCAGCAGAGTACGAAGTGACCCTGTTTCAGGCTGAAGATACGCCAGGCGACCTGGTACAGAAACTTCTACCACGGTTCCGTGAGGCTCTACGCCTCGAAAAACAAGCGTGGCGCGCAATTTGTCGGCACGTTCTCGAATGCTCACTAATCCCCAATGTCCTTCTATGGAACCAGCCTGAAGAACGACAGGGGGCATTCCCACTCCATCATCACTGCAACTAAGAAAGAGCTCGCTGCGATTGAAATAGATTGCCGCAACAATTGATGAAGCCCTGGAATGCCGAAACGCGTTTGTCAGCGCCTCCTTCGCGATTGCCACCAGCTCCACCTGAACATTCGGCTTGAGCGGGCGCACCTGACCATGAACCTGAAGGGTGCATGGAATACTTCCTTCCGACTTCAGCTCGGCTATCACCCGGTGCAACTCGTCGACCAGAGATGTGGAAGCCTTCGCTGTAGACCGCAAGCCCAGCACGCTCCTTCTTCCCTCGATCAGCACTTCATCCGCGCGATCCATGGTTTCCTCAAGAGCCTGCCGGGCAGCCTCTTGAGGCGGAAACATCCGGGCGACTCCCTGCAGACGGAGTATGATGCCCTGAAAACCCTGCAGAAGAGTGTCGTGTAATTCCCGTGCGATGCGGTCTCTTTCGACGAGTCTCTCATTCATGCGGGTTTCAACGAGTCTCATGGAGATGCGGAACCGTACAGCAAAAATGCCATAAATGGCGAGGAGCCCCAGGATGGCCAGACAAATCTCGAACCAGATGGTCTGATAAAACCTGGGTGCAATCGTGAAATGCAGAGTGTCGCCGTTCAGGTTCCAGATTCCATCGTTGTTGCAGGCGATTACCTGGAAGGTGTACCGACCTGGCTTCAGGTTCATGTAGAATGCCTGCCGTCGTGTACCCGCATCGTGCCAGTCCTGATCCATTCCCGTCAGCCGGTAGCGAAACTTCACTTTCTGCGGAGAGACGAAGCTAAGTGCTGTGTAATCGATCTCGACATCATGAGTCAGTGGTGGAAGCCGCAGCCCATCAACAGGCTGATATACATGCCGATCTGCGACTACAGTCTCGATGTGCACAGGCGGCGGGATTGAGTTAAGCGACAGATGTGCGGGGTTGATCATGAGCAGAGCGTCCATCCTGTTGAACCATAACTTTCCATCTCCAGACCGGGCTGCTCCTTCGAACGGCGGAGTCGCCCCGTGGACACCATCATTCGAATCGAAAACCCTAGGCTCAACTTTTGTAGCCGGATCATTTTGCCAGCGTCGGAAATCCGACTGCTTCAGCTCTACCAATCCGCACGGCATATAAAGCCAGAGATTGCCGTTCGCGTCGGAGGTCGAGGCGGAAACGAAGTTACAGGGCAGTCCCTGGTTCATATCGAGAACACGGACCTGCCCATTCGCCCAGTTGACTAGCCCAAAACCCGTCGCGACCAGAACTTCGCCATCAGGCATCACCGCAAGTTGAAATATGATCGCTTGCTGCCCCCGTTTCACGGGATACGTCTCTAACTTTCCCTTCGAGTAGTGGGCAATATCCCCATTCGTTAACCCTAGCCAAAGCCCTCCTCGCAGATCGCTGGCAACCTTGAACGCCTCCGGAAAATGTTCCATCGTTGAAACCTGAAGAGTTTTCGGATCGATGTGAAGAATTCTTCGGGGCGGCCCGGCGCTCACAGCCCAAAGGGATCCCTCGCTGTCTTCTGTCATCGACACAACCATTCCAACGGGATGTCCGTCAGGCATGTTGATTGGCGTAAATCTTCCATCCTTGAGTGTGTTGAGTGTGTTATCCCAACCGATCCATACGCGTCCGGTATGATCGCCGAAGATCGTAGTGACCTGCTTTCCTGATAAGTCACCGCCCTGCGGATGGAATATTGAGGTGCCATTTTGCAGGGTATAGAGTGCTCCTTCGCCGCCGACCCAAAGGGTACCATCGGGCAGGGTGACGAGATTATCGAACTCAGCTGCTTTCGGATTTACTTCCTTGGAAAAGACCGTGATCGGAAGATCATGAAAGTTATCGAGCCCCTTGTCCGTTGCGACCCACAATGTGCCTTCTCGATCTTCAAAAATCCTGTAAACCGTATCGCCTGAAAGCCCGTCCTGGCTGCCGAAATGTTCTACTTTCCCCTGGAATAGACGAAAAATCCCCTCGTTATGGGTTCCAATCCAAAGGGCATTCTGCTTGTCCCTGAACAGAGCATGGATGGCGTATCTGCTTCCATCGAACCCAGGCACCACAACCGGTTCCCATTTATCATGGGTCAACCGTTGCAGCCCTAGGCCAGGGCCCTGTTTTGCGATTCCCACCAGTAGAGAATCGTCAGCCTCCAGCACCAGACTCAATACTCCAGCTTGCATAGCATTGGATCGCAAGCTCTCTGGACTGAAGATACGCGATGAGCCCTGTTTCCAGCTTATGACCGATGTTTCCGTGCCCATCCATAGATAGCCAAATCGGTCCCGGATCATCGAGACTACAAGACCGCTCTTGGGAATTCCATCCTTGCTGCCGTAGCAGACGGTCGCATGATTTGAGATTTTACAAAGCGATTCGGAGCTGTCGTTCTTATATGAACTTCGCCAGAACCAGATTGTGCCGTTCTCATCCTGAAAAAGGGAGGTAGCAATTGCTTCGTGCTCTATGTATTGAACAAGATGATGGTGATCCCAGTGGCTTAAGCCTTCCGAGCCGCCAATCCACAAAGTGCCGTCCTTATCCGCCAGCAGCGAGAAGATCGAGGAACTCGGCAAATGCTCACCAGCAGGAGGTGTCCACGGGACAAAGCGAACACCATCAAATCGGAACAGCCCAAAGTTGGTTCCGATCCATAGATAACCGTCGTTGTCCTGAACGATTGCATATGCATGGCTCTCCATGTAGCCGTCGTCAATTTTCCATGACCGGTGCGCATATTCGTTGATATGCCGGTCAGGATTTAACGCAAATGCGTGGTTACAGAATCCAGCAGATAAGACGATCAGCTGCAGAATCCGGAATACAAATTCTCTCGCCAGTCGATCAGTCAGAGATGATTGCCTTGGCATAATGCACCATTCGTGTACGGAGAAAATGCGGTGAAGCTTTGCTGAAGTTTACACATCCCGAGCGCGCATTCGTAGAGACACATCGGTTTTTGACTACAGGTCGCGCGTAACCCGAACGGGGGGTCCGCACTCCACCTGATCGGGGTTTACGAACCTCCAGAAGCTTCTGAGACACTCTGTTTAGCGCGAACAGTTAAACAAACGGCATCGATGGGACCGACTATTTTCTGCAAGAGAAAATAATCAAGGTTCTGTTCCGGTATTCACTCACCATGAGACAAGATCTTTATTGAAATTGTCACAATGAGGATGTAAGTATGAGTTCCCTCCGGCCAAAAACTTCGTGCACGCGAACTGAAAATATTCCAAGACGATCAGTAAACACGGAAACCAGGGTCGACAGGACAAAGGATCATGTCTCTCTTCCAGAGAGTAGCGTCGTCTTTTCCAGTCGCCACCTGTTAGGCCACGAATCAAGCGCTGCCCCTGTCGAGAGCGAGGAGATCTCGCATCTACTCTCTGAAGTCAATCCTGGCTTATTTTCTGTCTGGAACCCTGGCAACAAACTACAGAAGATGGGCCGTCAACGGTACGAGTTCACCGGAATATCTCTCGATCCATTTCTCCCGGACAATGGATTTTCAGTTGTCCATCCTGAAGATCGCGATCGCGTTGCTGATATTTTGCAGGTGAGCCTTCCCCTCGGAGAGCCCTTCAGTTATGAGTTCCGCTATCGACAATCGGACGGATGCTATCGATGGTTTCAGGCAAGTGTACAACCGCGAAAAGACTCTGTCGGGAATGTGATTTGCTGGTGCACCCTTCTGGCAGATATCGACGATCGTCGAGCACCGGCAAGCTCACTCATAAACACGCCGCCAGGATTGTCTGAGACGACGTCTCGCATGTCGACCGTTGCCGAGATAGCGGCTTCTGTCGTCCATGAAATCAGCCAGCCATTAAGCGCCGTGATTACAAATGCTCAGGCCGCTATCCGCTATCTTTCGGCTGAATCCGTTAATCTCGAGGCAGCAAAATCTTCTATTCAATTGATCCTGCGCGATAGCAAGGACGCCTGTCATATCGTCAAGGGCATCCGAACGCTCTTTCGAAGAACCGATCCAGGCAAGACGCACATCGAACTGGGATCCGTCATTGAGGATGTTCTTCTCCTCTTTGAGGGTGAGATGCGCAGTCTGGATATCAAATCAAAAGTATCCGTGTCCCATGATCTTCCAGCTGTCCCAGGCGACAAACTTCAGATTCAGCAAGTCCTTGTCAATCTGGTATCCAACGCTGTCGGGGCAATGGAAGAGAGCTCAGAATGGACCAGGGAACTGGAAGTGCGAGCTTATCAAGAGCACAACATGATCATCACAGAAGTCGCGGATCGCGGTCATGGTCTCTCGCATCCTGACAAAATGTTCGAAGCCTTCTTTACAACGAAATCCGACGGCATGGGAATGGGATTGCGCATCTGTAAAAGCATCATTCAAGCGCACAAAGGCGAAATATGGGCACGCTCGAGGCAGGACCGAGGCGCCATTTTCGCGTTCTCGCTGCCATTGCCAGGTAGGCAGGTATATGCGTGAGAAAGCGATTGTCTACGTGCTCGACGATGACGAGCGAATTCGAACTTCCTTGGAAGCTCTTCTTTCGTCTGTGGGGTATGCGGTTAGATTGTTTGAGGATCCAGAAGTATTCCTGAATTCACCTAAACCTGATTTGCCTTCCTGCCTGATACTCGATCTGAATCTCGGGAAGTCAAGCGGATTAGATCTCCAACGGAGCCTCGCCATGGATGCGGCGCTCCCGGTTATCTTCCTGACCGGATTCGGGGATATATCAACAGCCGTGAGCGCGATAAAAAGCGGAGCAAGCGAATTTCTTCTAAAGCCGATTGAGGAAGAGGTACTTCTTCCTGCGGTGACCATGGCCCTCATTGAGGCACAGGAACAATGCAATATGCGCAGGATCCAGCAACAGACCAGCCGCAACTATGAAAGTCTCACACCCCGGGAAAAAGAGGTGCTCCCGTTTATCGTCCGAGGGTTTCTAAACAAGCAGACCGCGTATGAACTCGGGGT
>JAATFH010000502.1 GCA_015655315.1 Terriglobales bacterium | reverse complement strand
TCACCCGCAACGGGGAGCGCGCTCTGCTGGTTTGTAAATTCGTTCCCGGGCTCAACACGGTCGCCGCCCCCATCGCCGGGCAGACTAACATGCCGCTGCACGTGTTTCTCGCGTACGATGCGGTCGGCTCTCTTCTGTATGCGCTGGCTTTTACGCATGGCGGACGCTTCTTCGGAGATTTCCTCAAGCACTCCAACCTCGTCTCCAGCGTCAGCCATACCGCGGGCATTCTCTTTATCCTGCTCCTGATCGGCTTCCTCATCTATCGCTTCACGCGTCAGCGCGCCTTCATCAAGGAGATGCGCACAGCCCGCCTTGAACCCGATGAACTCAAGGAGATGATGGATCGGAAACAGGACGTCTACATCGTTGATCTGCGTCATCCGCTCGACTATCTGCCCGATCCGCGCACGCTTCCCGGAGCCGTCCTGCTCACTCCCGACAAGCTTGTTGCGCACACCGATTCCATTCCGCGCGACCGCGACGTGGTTCTTTTCTGCACCTGTCCCAGCGAAGCGACTGCGGCCAAGATGGCGCTCACGCTGCGCAAGATCGGCGTCTACCGCGTGCGTCCGCTACGCGGAGGCTTTGACGAATGGAAGCGGCTGGGCTATCCCCTTGAGGAAATTCCTGAGGCCATCACGGCCGCTCAGACCATGTCGGCCTGACTTGACGACAGGAATCGTCCGGCTTCAGGATTAAAGACCTGCCGAAATATTGTCGGCATGATTCGCCTGTGCTACCTTGCTCAAAGCAAATCCCAACGGAGCAAGACAGAATGGCGTTTACCGAAACGTTCCGCTGCGAAGTCTGCGGCAAAGTAAAGAGTGAAGAGTCCGAAGACTGGTGGCTGGCGTGGGTCGAGCACGTTTCCCCCATGCCCGACGCATCGCCCATGCCTCAACTCCGCTTCATGCCCTGGGACATGCTGCTCTCGCATCACGCCGAGGTTCGCCATCTCTGCGGCGCACGCTGCGCGCAGACGCTCATGAACCGCTGGATGACCAACAGCGAAGAGGTCTGATTCCGAAGAGCTAAACCGGGTTCGACCAGCCGCCAAAGTCCTTCGTCAGTTTGTCCGCATCCGCGGGTCCCCATGAACCGGGATCATACGTATGCACTTCGGGCTTGTCTGCCAGCAGCGGGTCGAGGATGCGCCATGCTGCTTCGACATAATCCTTGCGCGCAAACCAGGTCTGTCTGCCACGCATGGCATCTTCCAGCAGTTCCTCGTAAGGCAGCAGCTCGTCGGTGCCGCATTGCTGTTCGGCTTCGAGTTCAACCATACAGCCGCGCAGCCGGTCGCCGGCTTCTTTCACCGACCCGCCGATGGCGATCATCGGAACCGGGCTCAATCGGAAGCGCACGTAATTCTGCGGCGGCACATCTTCTGAAAAAACCGGAGGCGTCTGCCGTAACTTGGCTACCACCTCGGTCGCTGTCACCGGCAACGACTTCCCCGTGCGAATAAAGAAGGGGACATCCCGCCACCGCCACGAGTTGATGTACAGTTGCAGCGCCGCGAAGGTCTCAACCGTCGATCCCGGTTTCACTCCCGGCTCGTCCAGATAGCCCTTGAACTGTCCCAGTATTACGTCCTCTTTATCTACGGTCTGCACGCTCTTGAGCACCTTCATACGCTCATCGCGCAATGCCTCGACATCCGTGCAGGGCGGCGGCTCCATGGCGATATTGCTGACAACCTGCAGAAGATGGTTCTGCACCACGTCGCGGATCGCGCCCACGCCGTCATAAAACGCGCCGCGACCCTGAACGCCGAATTTCTCCGACATTGTAATCTGCACGCTTTCCACGTACTCCCGTTTCCAGATCGGTTCCAGAAATGAATTGGCAAAGCGGAAAAAGATCATATTCTGAACGGAGTTTTTTCCCAGATAATGGTCGATGCGGAAGATATGGTCTTCGTCGAAGACGCGGTCGATTTCCGCGGTCAACGCGTGCGCCGACGCCCGATCGTGGCCGAAAGGCTTCTCGACTACCACGCGTCCGCCATCCGCGCATCCCGATGCTTTCAACTGATCGATAACTTTCCCGAACAGGAAGGGTGGAATGGCGAGATAGTGCAGCGGATGTTTCGCCGTTCCCAGGTGCTGGCGCACCTGCTGAAATGTAGCCGGATCGTTGTAATCGCCGTCCACATAGCGCAAGGCGGCAAGCAGCTTCGGCAGGCCCTCGGGATCGGCCCCGCCATGCTTTTCCACGCTGTCCTGCGCCCGCGCCTTGAACTGATCGAGGCCCCACCCTGCCTTGGCTACGCCGATCACCGGCCCAATCAACTTGCCGCGCTTGGCCAGACGCTGCCGCGAAGGAAAAATCTGTTTGTAAGCAAGATCGCCGGTAGCGCCAAAAAATACCAGTGCGTCGGATTGCGTATTATCCATATCACCTCTATCTCAAATCTGCTTTTGCCAAAAGACTCAGGAACACGACAAGTTAGTCTATCGCGGATTTTCGCGGAACGTTTCGACTGGTCTTGCCTATTCCTAGACGTTGCCCGGTGGGCTCATTGCCGCATCAAGTAACATGAAAAGATTGCGAAGGAGCGAAAACGTGGCCTACGATGACCTGCGCGACTGGATCAAGGCGCTAGACAAAGCTGGAGAGCTGAAGCGCATCCGCGAGGAAATTGATCCCATCCTTGAAATCGCCGAAATCACCGACCGAGCCTCGAAGTCGTTCAAGAACGGAATCAAAGGCGGCTCAGCCCTTCTCTTTGAAAACGTCAAAGGTCATCCGGGAGCCAAGGTTCTGATGAACCAGTTCGGCAGCGAGCGCCGCATGAAGATGGCCCTCGAAGTCGATTCGCTCGACGAAGTCTCTGGACGCATCCGCGCTTTGCTCGATGTGAAGTCGCCCGAAGGCTTTCTGGAAAAGCTGAAGATGCTGCCCATGCTCGCGGACATCGGCATATTCTTTCCGTAAACGATTGCCGCCAAGGATGCCGCCTGCAAGGAAGTCATCCTCAAAGAAAACTTCAGC
>JAATFH010000259.1 GCA_015655315.1 Terriglobales bacterium | reverse complement strand
GTGGTGCTGACAATCGCTGAACTGCAGAAGGTCATCCAGTACATCGATTCGCCGGCAGTAGGGCAAATCTGATCGAGTAGGCGACTGACCTCACCTCTGTCGACACCGTTGCACTTGTGCCTGAGAGATCAGTACCTAATTAGTCGTCTTGTCTCATCTATGCGCCTTTAACTGTGCGTCCCGCTTTCGATTCCGTAAGTACAGGGATCAGGTAGCGGAGAATGGCATTCCGCATCGCCTGCTGCAGGCGGGGACGGGCGTGAGGCGAGGCGACGGTCAGCTCGTCGAGGATTCCGCGGAAGATCATAAGGGCTACCTGCCCGTGGTGGGCCGCTTCGGAGCGTGAGAGCGTGGGTAGCTCACGCCGGAGGCGCGTGGCGATGAAGTCGACGAAAACCTGCCCAAGAACCTGCTTGTCTTCGCGGGCGGAAGATGAGAGCGGTGCGTCAACCACGAGAGTGTGGAATTCGGGACGCTTCCTGTTGAAACTCATGCACACATCGATCAGCTCACTGACGGCTTCTGTGAAGCTCAAGACGCCTTCGGAGTCGATTGCCCGTTCTGCCTCGGCCATTTCGCGCGCGTACGTCGAGGCGAGTGCGCTGGCGATGGCTTCTTTATTGGGGAAAAACTGGTAAAGAGTAGCCGGAGATACGCCCGCTTCCGCGGCGATCGCGTTTGTGGTGGTCTGGTGGTAACCAAGGCGACCGAAGACTGCGGCAGCGGCGCGGAGGAGAGCCTGCTGGCGCTGCTCACCACGCGCGTTGTGCTTGCGGTTTGGATCAAAGACGGTCACAAGAGGATTCTCGCAGAAAGGAATCATATAAGTAAAAACTTGCACCCTTCTTCGAATACAAGTATCTACTTGCATAGGAGGTGAGCGACATGTTCACAGTAATGGGAATTACGGGCAAAGTTGGCGGTGCAGTGGCGGAGAATCTGCTTGCTGCGGGTAAAACGGTGAGGGGCGTGGTGCGCGATTCCGGTAAGGCAAAAACCTGGGCGGATCGCGGTGTGGAACTGGTGCAATCCGCATATGACGACGCGGCGGGGCTTGCAAAGGCGTTCTCGGGTGCGGAGGGTGTGTTCGCGATGATTCCACCGGATTTTGCGCCGGCTCCCGGGCTGCCGGACCAGAAGCGTACGATTGCGGCCATCCGTGAGGCGCTGGAGCAAGCGAAGCCTGGCAAGGCTGTGTTTCTTTCGTCTATCGGTTCGGAGCAACCGAGCGGGCTAGGATTGATCACGTCGACCCACCTGATGGAAGAGGAGATGCGTACGCTGCCGATTCCTGTGGCGTATCTGCGCGCGGGTAGTTTCATGGAGAACTGGCTGGGAGCGTTGGACCACATCCGTGCGACGGGAGAGATGCCGTTCTTCTATGCGCCGCTTGATCGCAAATTCCCGCTGGTCGCTAGGCGAGACATCGGCTTGGCGGGCGCCACGGTGTTGCAGGAGAGTTGGGTGGGCGAGCGTGTGCTAGAGGTAGACGGGCCTGAGGGTGGAACCGATTTGCACGAAACGGCGACCGCGTTCGGCAGGGCGCTGGGCCGTGAAGTGAAGACCGTGCAGTTACCTGAGGCTGCCTGGCAGAACGTGTTGGAAGCAATGGGTACGCCGGCTGATCGGACGGGGCTCTATATAGAAATGGTGAAGAGCTTCAACTCGGGCTGGATCCATTTCGGTAATTGGGGAACGGAGAAGTTCCATGGGCCGACGACGATCGAGGCGTTCGCACAGGAGTTGGTCAGGTAAGGAGAGCGGGCGCAGGGACTCGTCGGTGCAATAAATTCGGCATCTCGCAAGCGTTAGCTTCCGACATGCCGAATTTACGGGAAGACGAAACTGAGAGGCTTTACACTGGCGAAACAAGAGAGACTCAACCGGAGGTGCTTATCCTGACGCTACGGAAGACTTTCGCGAAACTTACGATTGCCATTCTAACTGTCTCCTGTTCTACCTTCGCGCAAACAACTGTGCCTCCGGAGGTTTTGAAGGCAATCCAGGACAATATCGTTCTGCTTCACGAAGAGTGGAACAACCATGACATGGCTTCTTATACCAGCCACATGACCGAAGACGTTCAATGGGTCAACGTCTCGGGGGTATGGTGGAAAGGGAAAGCCGAGGTATTCGGGACCCTTGACCGATATCACAAGACGATCTTTAAGGATCGTAAGCTGTACCCGGCAGAAAAACTCGCCATTCGCCAGATCGCGCCAAGTGTGATTGTCAGCACCATGATCAACCCCGCCGACGCCTACACCAATTCAAGCGGCATCACACAGCCCCAAACGCGGAATGTCCTCACATTAGTCTGGGTTAAACGCGAGGATAAATGGCTCATCACACAAGCGCAAAATACCATCGAGGCCCCCACCGGGCCTTCTCAAAAATGACCTTCCCTGAAAACGGGCCTCTTTGGAAATCGAGGAGGAGTTGGTACCGCTAAGAGACTGTCGCTCGAGTCAGACAAGATCCCGGTGGTGTTCGCCCCGGGTTCCTTCTCCCCCAATGAGCATTAGGTCGGAATCGGCGATTCGTTGGCACAGTCTAAGCATGTGGGCCGAAACGGACCGGAAACGATGAATGATTTCCGGCCCTGTTTTACGCACGCGTCTGGGACTTGTTACTTGATGGTTATCCAATGATCGCGGGTGAATTCGTGGATGATCCAATCGCCACCGAATCGCCCGAGACCACTATTTTTCTCTCCTCCGAACGGACCTGTCGTGGTGTCATCCACAGTCTGATCGTTGACGTGAGTCATGCCTGCCCTGATCCCCAGAGCAAAGCGCAGGCCGCGCTCCCTGTCACGAGTGAAAACTGCACTGGAAAGGCCAAACTCCGTATCGTTGGCGATGCGTAGAGCTTCTTCTTCGCCATTTACCTTGATGATGGGCGCGATGGGCCCGAAGGTTTCGTTCCGCGCAACCTCCATCGCAACCTCCATATCGTTGGTGACTCCGGCGAAGACATGCGGCGGCCTTCTGAATATGTCTGTCAGACGCAATATCTATAGCCTTGGGTACTGCGATAAACGCAATTCCGCCCTCATTTCATCTTTTGAGGGCGGACGCCATCCGCTGGGATGCCTTGACGCAACAAACTCATCAACGCAGCTTCTTCCTCCTGTAAATCATGGGATACATCTCCAGATTGTCCTGCGCGCCTCTTGAAAGTTTTCAGCGACCCATAGAGATAACAATCCAGCACCGCCGGGTGCACATAACACTTGCGACAAACAGAGGGCGTATTGCCAAGGCGCGCAGCGACTGTCTTGATCGCCTGGACGATATTTCTTTTTGCTTGGGTATCCGATTCAAACACATTAAATTCTCGCAAGGTCATGGACGTGAGTACCGTTCCTGCCCATGTACGAAAATCTTTCGCCGTAAAATCCTGATTGCTGATCTCGCGTAGATAGTCGTTTACGTCCGCCGAATCGATCGTATGATGCTCGTCCTCGCTATCTACGTATTGGAACAATTCGTATCCGGGAATATCCTGACAACGCTGAATAATCCTTGCCAATCTGCGGTCGCGAATGTCCACTGTATGACGAATACCACTCTTTCCCCTAAATTTAAATGTGATCGTTGAGCCTTCTATCTGGACGTGCCGCCCTCTCATCGTCGTCAATCCGTAAGAATGATTCTCGCGCGCATATTCTTCATTTCCTACCCGTATAAATGTTGTTTCCATCAATCGCACGATTGTTGCGAGCACTTTCCTTCGCGGCAATCCCGGGACCGCGAGGTCATGCTCCACCTGTTCACGGATCATGGGAAGAGCCGCTCCAAATAGCAACATCCGTTCGTATTTCGTCTCGTCACGCACTTCGCGCCATCGCGGATGATATTTGCTTTGCTTTCTTCCTCTCGCATCTCGCCCCGTGGCCTGCAAATGCCCCTTCGGGTTCATGCAGATCCAAACATTTGTCCATGCCGGCGGAATGACAAGCGATTTGATACGTGACAGGACTTCAGGATCACGCACCTGCGCCCTGTCGGGTTTGACGTAGCTGAATCCCTTCCCACGCCGTTTTCGCACGATGCCCGGCTCTGTGTCGGTTACATACCGAAGACCTGCTTCTTTCGCAGATCGGACAGGATCAGTAGTAATAGCTTGTAGATGCATCTGTTTAAGTATTTTTCCAATGGAAACCGCTAACGTTTCCATTGGATGCAAACTCCATTCACAGCGAATTGCGGTTCCAGGTTCAGGCACTCAGCCCTGTCATGACTCCGATTGCTTTCCATATGGCATTCTCGGTGAGCACTGTGGCAACTTAATCATTTCTTATCGAGTCTCATTAACTTGACGAACTGAATAGGAGCGAATTCGCGACAGAAAGCGAGATTTGCCATCCGGTAAGCGGGACTGAATCTTCGACAATTTGCGATCCGGTCGTACTTGGATTCGTGTAGAAGCCGGCGGCTAGAGTGAGTTGCTTATTATCTTCGACTTAACTTTTTGTCGCATCTTACTCGTACAAAGGGATAGGAATTATGCGCAGACGTGAATTTCTTGCGGCTTTGACAGCAGCCTTCGTCACCGCTAGTTCCGTGGCTCTGGGCCAATCGCAGAATACCGAGCGTCATCAGGAATCGCTGCTCACAGAGATTTCGTCCGGGGATGCTGCCAAGCGAATTCCGCGCGTGGAACACGCCGGAATTATGCGCGGAGAGATGCTGTATCGAGAACTTGGTTCGACGGGAGTGGAAGTGTCAGTTATCGGAATGGGCGGCTCTCACCTCGGGCAACCTACTGTTGCTGAGGACATGGCGATTCGTTTGATTCATGAAGGGCTCGATCGGGGCATCACTTTTCTGGATAACTCATGGGACTATAACGAAGGACGCAGCGAAATGCG
>JAATFH010000044.1 GCA_015655315.1 Terriglobales bacterium | reverse complement strand
GTCATACTTATTGTCCAGAACGATCAGGTCGACTCCGTTGGTGGCAGCCGCGTCGACGAGACTCTTGGTCACTTCGACCGAGAAAGGCATGTCCGCGCTTTGCCCGGCGAATCCAAAACGAAGCTTCTTCGGACGCGAGACATGCCGATACGTTCCGTCGTGACCTTGCGAGACATATCCGCGATGGATGAACGTCCTCAGCACGCGGTAAACAGTCGTCTTGGAGATGCGCGTCCGCCGGTGAATCGCCTCCAGCGTCATAGGTTGATTTTCGTTCTGAAGAAGTTCCAGAACGTCAAGTGCCTTGGACAGAACCGGTATGAGGTAAAGACGGGGATTCGTCTTGGCCAAAAGAAAGTCTCCTGAACTGCGAGATCAATTCAACAACACAGTTCATCATATTGTTTTGGAGTTCGATTGAGGGCGATATTCTTCTGATCAATCATGGCTCCTGCTTAAGAGACCCCGAGGTGGTCTGGCCCGGGAGTGCTCGATAGTGTGCCCAGGCAAAATCGACATAGCCCAGATTGTCTTTTTGAGCCTGTTGCGTCTCAGAGTTGATATTGAACGCAAACAAGGCCGGACGCGCACCCTTCCACCAACTGAAGACCAGCTTGACTTCGGTTCCAAGCGGCTGAAAAGACTTTCCCCTGTCGAGGCTGTAAAAGTACGTCGCCGTATCTCCAAGTACCCGCGCACGCAGTTGCAGCGTATTGCCGTTCAGTTCCGGACCGGGAGACTCCACACCTTTCGACGAAAAGACGATGGTCCGTCTGCCTCCTGCCTGACTTACTCCGATGAAGCTGAGACTCTTGTCGAACACACTGACGCCAGCCTTGTCGCCGTCGTGCAAACTGCGAACATCGAGTTCCGCCGTAAACTCAAGTGATTCATCCTGCATGCATTCGGTCAGGGTATTGCGGGCATGTATAAAGTCGGCGGCAGGCAACGCGTGCAGCCGCAGGTATCCTTTGTGCTCGGTAAGGGACCACTGGCTATCGTCCGGATTGTGGTTCCACTCCCACATAGGCGCGAGTGTCTGCTCGTTGAATTCATCCGAGGTTTGCGGCTTCATGTGCAAAGCTGCCTTGGAAATTACCGGCAGCGGGTATTCGGTAACTGGCTCTCCCGTTTGTGCCCCGGCTGGAGCTTCCCCGATCACTGGCCAGTCATCTTCCCACCGGACCGGCTCCAGATACACGATGCGGCCGTGAGCGCCGTGCTGGCTGAAATGAAGAAACCATCCCTTGCCATCCGGCGTTTCCACGTAGCCACCTTGATGCGGACCGTTTACGGCGGTGTTCCCTTGCGAGAGCACGATGCGGTAGTCATAAGGTCCGTAGATATTCCGCGAGCGCAGAACAGCCTGAGAACCCTGTCCTACGCCGCCCATGGGAGCGAAGATGTAATACCATCCGTTGCGCTTGTAGAACTTCGGCCCTTCAAGCACCGGAAGATGCTCCGGGTCTTGCACAATGATCTTGCCTTCATCGAGAAGCGTTTTGCCGTCAGCCGACATGCGGTGCAGGAACAGCGGTCCTGCGCGCAGCTTCGAGTGGACCAGGTAAGCCTTGCCATCATCATCCCAGAAGGGACACGGGTCTTCCCAGCCAGGCCCTGCGAGAACGGCGACGGGCTTGCTCCACGGGCCAGTCATCTTTGGCGCTGTACTGACGAAAATACCCTCGTCCGGAGTCGGAAAGTAGACATAAAAAATCCTGTCGTGGAAACGAACAGAGGGGGCCCACACACCCCCGGCATAACGATTGCCGCCTTCCATGTCGTACTTAGGTCCAAAATCCAGCCGCGGCACGACATGGCCCGCTATCTCCCAGTGCACCAGGTCCGACGAATGCAGCACAGGAATGCCGGGAACAAAGTGGAAGCTCGACGCAATCAGGTAGTACTCTTTGCCATCGCGAATCACGTCCGGGTCTGAATAGTCCGCGAACAGAACCGGGTTGCGATAGGTTGGAGTCGCAGCGTGCATCTGCATCACCGATATGGGACCCGCACACAAAAGCAACAATACGTTGCACAGCACCTGAGCGAGCCGGCCGCAACCTGCTTGCGACCGAGCGGCCTCTGTCTTCAACGAACCATTCTCCACGAAGATCAAAATCTCCTGTTCCGTCTTCGAAATCTATTCAGATCCGCTTTCCATCATTGGGTAAAGCCCTTGACAAGGATTCTATAGGCCTTCTAGCATGGGCGAGTTTCTCTTTTGAATTTATTTCTATGCCATCGTTGAGCTTCTTCCGGAAAATCCAGACTTGCTGTAAAAGTGCACATCGAGGACGCATTCTGCTCTCGCGGCGGAAAGTCCTAACCCATTGTCTTCGGGCCGCTGCCGCTATGCTTCTGGCGCGCGCAGAAGGCATCGGCTGGCTCGCACAGGCGCAACAAAGTGCACCGACGACGCAGGCCGCACATCCCGGCGATGAGATGACGGTGAACAGCGCCCCGGCGACGCAGCACTTCCCTCCTCCGGACTTCGGCCCTGCACCACTGAAACTTCCCGCAGAAACCGAAGCGCTACGCGGCCACAACTCGCTTCTGGCGCATGCGAAAAAGCCTGGCATGCTCGCGGGAGCCGCAGTCGTGGTGCGAGTTCTCCAAAACGATCCCGCGCTGCAGAAACTGGTCACCGAGCAGTACGGAATCCTCGTACCCGAAGGCGAGTTGAAATGGCGCGCTCTGCGGCCTGCTCCGGGGCAGTTCGACTTCTCGGCAAGCGACGCGCTCTTCGCGTTCGCGGCGAAGCACAAGATGCTCGTGCGCGGACACACGATGGTCTGGCACAATTCGGTCCCGGATTGGCTTTCGGCGAAGGGCGAGAGCTTTGACGTTCGGGAGTTGCTGATTGAGCATATCCGAACGGTAATGGGCCGCTATCGAGGACGCGTGCACTCGTGGGATGTGGTGAACGAGGCTATTTTCCCGAAGGATAATCAACCGAATGGCCTGCGCAAATCCTTCTGGTATGAATCCATCGGGCCTGACTACATCGATCTGGCCTTTCGCACGGTGCGGGAAGCAGATCCGCATGCGAAGCTGACCTACAACGATTACGGAGTCGAGTATGACAACGCTGAAGAAACAGAGCGGCGAAAGCTCATCCTGGCACTGCTGCAGCGAATGAAAGCAGCTGGAACCCCGATTGATGCCGTTGGAATTCAGGCGCACATAAAAGCCGGATCG